>JBBKXS010000025.1:0-2971 GCA_037969605.1 Flavobacteriaceae bacterium | reverse complement strand
AAGGTCACTTTTTTTAGCAATTGGTTTCCCATCATAGCCCCTAGTATTGCAGATAGCGTAGCACAAATAATCAAAAGTTTGTTCTCAATTAGTCCAGATTCAAAAAAACGGGTGGCATATACCGATAATCTTGAAAAATCAACAAAACAAGAAATGACAACAGTAGTTCCTATAAATGTTTCTTTGGTTAATCCAGAATTTATCAAAAAAGCACTCCGCAATGCACCCTGATGCCCAGAAAGTCCTCCAAAAAAGCCGCTTAAAAATCCACCAAAGGGTAACTGTTTTTTGCTAAATTTTAAACCTTTAAATGAAGGAGCCAATTCTATAATCGCAAATACAATTAGTAAACTAGCTATCACCAATTTTACAGTGGTTATTTCAAAAACTTTGCTTCCGAAAGTGTAGGTATATAGTGGATTGATTTTGGTGATATTTATAAGGAGATAAGCTCCAAAGATTGCGGCAATAACAGCTGGGATTCCGAAATTAATTAGGACAGTTTTGTTTGCGTTTTTTCCAACCAAGAATAATTTAAAAACATTGTTAAAAAAATGGACAACACCAGTCAAGGCCACAGCCAATTCTATTGGAAAAAAAAGTGCGAAAGCTGGTAAAAGAATAGTTCCTAATCCAAATCCCGAGAAAAATGTAAGTATTGAGGTCAAAAAGGCTACAAGGCAAATGATAATATATTCCATATAAAGAATCTAGGAATGAATAAATAAGTGAATCTTATTGTAGAAATCATTTTAATAACTTGTAAGTTTTTTTAAAAATAGCTTTATCACAAGGATACATTTCGCCATTTACGCCCACCATTAACCAATCTCCCTTTTTGCCTTTCATTTCACCTTCAAGTGTTTCTACCAAAAAAGGCTCTTGAATTTGAATACATTTTATGGGGATTGGTTTTTTTAGTGCCTGCTTAAATTCCAACTTGGGTTTGTCGTTTTTTTTAAACTTTAACATGGTTATTAAGTTAAAAACTTAGCCTTCAAAAATTGAATAAAATCATCTTCATTAGCGGTTTGCATCAGGGCCACATACCCGGCATAAGCATTGGTATGCATAGATATTTTCTGTCTGATATCGGCCATTTCTGCTGCTTTGGAGTAGAACTCCATGGCCTTGTCCATATCGCCTATATACATATTGGCTTCTGCAACGGTGGCATATTTCCATAAATTATTCCTACTATTTTCAGTTGCTATAAGGGCTTGTTTGGCATATTTCATCATCTTTCCTTCATTGTTTTCCATAACAATACTTAAAAATGCAAGATTGATGGCATGATAATAAATTTGACTGTCATCTTCAGCTTTAATGGCCAACTCAAGTGCTTTATTATAATAACCAAAAGCGGCATCCCCATCACTTTTAGTGAACGAATTAAGATAAGCCCGTTTGTACCTTCCTCCCAATATTCCCATCAAATCGGTATTATCTTTAGCCAATGGATGTTCATTCAAAATTTTAAGGGCTTCATCTTTTCTGTCCAAACCTTCCAAACTAAAAATGAGTTGGCGCAAGCCATTTAAATCCAAATTAGCAACTTTAGGAAGCAGTTCTTTAATAACGGCATCGTATTTTCCGAGGGTGATATTAATTTCCTCACTATTCGTGTATTTATTATAAAATGTATTGTTAGTGAGTGTATCTTGAATTAAGTTGTAGGCGTCATCTTTATCATCCTTGGGTTTTACCATTTTAAGATGGTCATTGTCCACAAATTCACATTGTTCTTTTGCAAATGGGCCATGACAGGATTCAACAGTGACATATTGATCTTCAGTTGCCGCTGCTACTTTAAGTTTGAATGGGATGCCATTTTTGAAGGTCTCTGACCATTTTTTTCTCAACGAAGTTATAAATGGGCCATCACTGCTCATTTCTTTATATTTGGTGTTCCACTGTTTGGACAATGAATCAGATGAAATACCATTACTTGGTGTACCAAACATAATGAGATGTGAGATGCGTTTTCGTTCGTCATCACTTAAATCTAAAATTGCTTTTTGAGCAACCAATCCACCCAAACTATGGGCAACAATGGCAATACGGTCGTATTTTTTAAATTTATAAGTAATCGATGTTTTTAGGTAACTGGCAATTTTATCTACATCAAGAATAGCTGCCCAAATATCTTTACCCAGTTCAGGTTTTACAAAATGGGAGTATCCTAAAGGTTTCATGGCCCAACCATTCAATTTGGAATTGGATTGCAGCATTTTGGGAATGATTCCAAAGGTTTCTTTGGATTCACCTGAAAAACCATGAATAAAGAGTATTAGATTATTTCCTTCTTCACGTTCCCAGGATTCAAGTTCAGTCTCATTTTTTGAAGCTATTGGTCGTTGAATTTCATCTGAAAGGGTGAATTTATTTGTAACGATATTTTTTCTAAATTCCTTAGGAATATAACTTATGATAAAGTCTCTATTCATTTGAAGGTTTGCATAAGGTGTTTGGTCTTTAACCAAATCGCTTCGCTCTTTAAGTATTTTAATCAATTCAGGAATTCGTGTAAACACGTAATTAACGGTTTCCACCATTCTTATATATTCGTCAGCAAAAAAACGTTTATGCTTTGCTTTTAGGGCTTCTATAAAGGAGGTTGTTAGAATACTGTAGTCATCATCTGAGTCTCCCCAAGATTCTTCTTCTGCTTGCGAAGAAGCAATTATGGCCATCCCTTTTTCATCATCTATTTCCTGCGCCATGCCTTCTAAATTGGAACGCTCATGGATAACACCATGTTTTGTGTTTTTTGAAATGGATTGTGAAATAATTTCGTCATTTCCTTCAAAAAAAGCTGCCGAATGACAACAATCAAAAAGGATAACCATTTTTTTCGATTTCATTTGACTTAATTTTTCTCTTAACTCTTTTCCCGAAATATAGATATCTGGTGTATGGTCATAAGGGCATAAGAAAGAGATTTTATATTCAGAACTGTATCCACCATGAC
>JBBKXS010000024.1:0-8757 GCA_037969605.1 Flavobacteriaceae bacterium | reverse complement strand
GTGATAGGCCTCGATCAAACGAGTTTCAATTTGCATCTGATATTCTTCAGATTTTTTAATTAAAGCCAATTCTTCCTTTTCGGTTTCTGCCAAAATAGCATCCAATTCGTTTCGTTTGTGTTTTAAATGGGTTTGACGCTCTTTAAGTCGGTCTTTAGTTTCAGAAATCACTTCTTTTTTCTGATCAATTTGAGCCCTAAATTCCTTGATATGTTTTTCGGCCAACTGAATTTCCAATTCTTGAAATTCAATTTCTTTTGTTAAGGAATTGTATTCTCTGTTATTTCTAACGTTTTTTTGTTGTTCGCTATATTTTTTAATAAGCGCTTTGGCTTCTTCAATTAAATTCTTTTTAGAACCAATTTCGTTGTCAATCAATTCAAGGTTTGAGGTTAATTTTTCCATTCTTGTGTTCAAACCCTCGACTTCATCTTCTAGATCCTGAACTTCCAATGGAAGTTCTCCTCTTACGTTTCTAATTTCGTCGACTCTCGAATCGATTAATTGTAAATCGTACAATGCCCTTAATCGATCTTCGACTGAAACTTCAACTTTTTTTGCCATAATTATAAATACTTTACTGGATTTGTATTTGTTGCTGATAAAACGACTGCAAAATTAGTGATTTTTTTTGATAGATAATCAGCTAAAAAGTTTTTTGTGTATTGTTCACTTTCATAATGGCCAATATCAGCTAAAATTATTTGATTTTCTGCAGTAAAAAAGTCATGATATTTTAGATCTGATGTTATTAATACATCAGCATTTGCCAATTTTGCGGCTTGAATGGCAAAACTTCCTGAACCTCCCAAAACGGCAACTTTTTTAATGGATTTTTTTATGATTTTTGAATGCTTTACACAAGAAGCCTTCATTTTAGTTTTAACAAATTCTAGAAATTCAATAGAGTCTGTTTCTTTTTCAAGCTCGCCAATCATTCCCATTCCTATATTTTGATTGACGTTGTCAAGTGTAGTAACTTCAAAGGCCACCTCTTCATAAGGATGGTTTTTAAACAGGGCGTTTAATACCTGAGATTCTAAATGCTTGTTGAATGTTACAGATATTTGGGTTTCTCGTTCGTTATGTAATGTGCCTGATTTTCCTAATGTTGGATTAGAATTTTCATTGCCTCTATAAGTTCCAAGCCCTTCCGTATTAAAGCTGCAATGGTCGTAATTGCCGATATTTCCTGCGCCAGCAACAAATAAAGCAGTTCTTAATTGCTCGGCATTCTTGTTAGGGACATAGGTGGTTAATTTTTTTATACTGCCTTGTAGCGGCATTAAAATGCATTTATTTTTTAGTCGCAAGGTGTCACAAATTATACTGTTTACACCTTGTAGTGCATTATCCAAAGCCGTATGTATAGCAAAAATGTTAATGTTGTTTTGAATAGCTTTAATAACAACCCTTTCAACATAATTGTTGCCATTTATCTTTTTTAGGCCTTTAAAAATAATAGGATGAAAACTTACAATGAGATTGCAATTTTTCTGAATAGCTTCATCTACTACGGCTTCAACCGTGTCGAGAGTTACCAAAATACCAGTAACTTCATTTTTTTTATTCCCAACCAAGAGACCAACATTATCAAAATCTTCGGCATAGCTTAAAGGGGCTATTTCTTCAAGGTAATTTATAATGTCATTTACAATCATTATATATTTGTTTGCTTCAAAGATAAAATATTTTACTTTCGCCATAATGAAATTATTGAGATACATATTATTTCCCATTGTTCCATTTTATTATTTAGTGACTTGGTTACGAAATATACTCTATGATTTAAGACTAAAATCGTCAACGAGTTTTGATATTCCTGTCATTTGTGTTGGTAATTTAAGTGTAGGAGGAACAGGAAAAACTCCTATGATTGAGTATTTAATCAGGTTGTTGAATAAAAATTATAAAATTGCCACCTTAAGTCGAGGATATAAAAGAAAGACCGATGGATTTGTCCTAGCAGATGAAACTATGAACGCTTATGACATAGGGGATGAACCGTTTCAGTTTTATAAAAAATTTAATGACATTATTGTAAGTGTTGATACAAATAGGTGCGACGGGATTAGGCAATTATTGGCTTTAGAAAATAAACCAGAAGTCATTTTATTGGATGATGCATTTCAACATCGAAGGGTAAAAGCAGGATTCAATATTTTATTGACTTCATATGATAATTTGTACTGCAATGATATGGTTTTGCCAACAGGCAATTTGAGAGAACCTAAATCTGGAGCTAAACGGGCGGATGTGATTGTGGTAACTAAATGTCCAAAGTTGATTTCTGAAGCTGAAAAACAGCAAATTAGAAGTCAATTGAATTCATCAGAGCACCAGCATGTTTTCTTTAGCTCCATTGTATATTCAAATAAAATAAAAAACTCACTTGAAGAAAGAAAACTTCAAGATTTAAGGGGCAACATGTTTACACTTGTTACAGGAATTGCGAATGCTAAACCACTGGTCGATTATTTACATTCTGAAGGCCTAAATTTTGAGCATCTAAATTTTAAAGACCATCATGAATTTTCTGAAAAAGATATTGAGTATTTAAAAACGAAAGCATTAATTGTTACTACCGAAAAGGATTTTATGAGATTGGAGACGTATTTTAAAAATTCTAATAAGCTATTTTACCTGCCAATAGAGACTGTATTGAACAATGCCAAAAATTTTGATAGCTTAATTACAAAATTTATAGCTAGCTTTTTATAAAGGATTTAGATCCTTTAGCAAGTGTCAAAGCATTAAACAATTTCTTCTCAAAATCTTCCTGTTTAAAAGGTTTTGAAATAATGTCGTTAAAACCAGCTTCGTCAAACTCATGCATTTTATCTTCAAGAGTTACAGCAGTAAGCGCGAAAATAGTGAGCTCTTTGTCAAATGTTCTAATGATTTTGGTAGCTTCCAATCCACTAATGCCAGGCATATGGATGTCCATTAAGACAACACTATAATTGTTTTCCTTAACACGTTCTACGGCATCTTCGCCATTGTCAACAACATCACATACTAGATTCATTTTGTTCAAAATCTTTTTAGTGATCATTTGGTTAATTTTATTGTCCTCGACAACTAAAATTTTAATCTTACTTAAGTCCAATTGATTAATGTTTTTAGAATAGTTTTCTTTTTTTACCACTTCGGTTTTTTCTGAATATTCCAGAGGGATTTCAAAAGTAAAGGTGGAACCTTTACCTAGTTCACTTTTTAAATAAATCTTACCTTTTAATATTTCGATAAGTCCTTTTACAATGGAAAGGCCTAAACCAGTACCTCCATATTTTCTATTGATTTGGATACTGCCTTGTGAAAAACTCTCAAACATATTGTCTTGCTTTTCCTTGGTGATACCTATGCCGTTATCTTCAACTTCAATCTTTAATTTGTAAATATTGCCCTTTTTATCAATATTAGAAACCCTAACCCAAATATCTCCATCTTTGGTAAACTTAATAGCGTTCCCAATTAGGTTTATCAAGATTTGAGATATTTTTAATTGATCTCCTATAAAGTTATCTGGCAATCCTTTTTCATAACTATAGTGCATTATTATATTATTGTCCATTGCAGAGTTATTTAACGCGGCAATAACATTTTCAACCTTCTTTTTTAAATCGAACAACTCTGGATCTAACTCCACCTTATTGGCCTCAATTTTATTGATTTGAAGGATGTCGTTTATAAAGGTCAACAAATAATCTCCTGAGAATTTTAGGGATTTCAAATGTTGAACCTGCTCTGGTTTAGGGTTTTCGTCCAGTAACATATTTGTTAAACCAGTAACGGCATATAAGGGAGTTCTTAACTCATGTGTAACGGTGGACAAAAAATTGGCTTTTGTTTTTGAGGCCAATTCAGCTTTTTCTTTGGCTATCACCAACTCATCATTCTTTTTATGGAGCATATTGTTGGTTTTTAGCCTAATATTATTGTTTTTGTACAATGAAAGAGTAAGCAACGAAAGGATTGTAATTAGAGCAATACTTAATATAGTTGTTATTTTTGTCAAACTGTTCTCGGCTTCTTGCTCTTCAACTTTTGTTTTAAGTTCTTGGTAGTTATCGTTGTTATATTTATTTAGATATTGCGCTTTTTTTTCAGGAGAAAGGTTTTCCTTATTAATGTTTTGTATCGAATCGGCAAGCGTGATATATTTTCTCAAAAATTGACTTGCCAAATTAAAATTTTCTGTTTTTTGATAAATATCACTTAAAGTCAAATAACCCTCATTAACATTTTCGAAAAAATTATTCTTTTTAGCAATTTCCAGTCCTTCATTTGTCAATGAAAGGGCCAAATCAGGATTATCCAGTTTATGCATAACATCGCCGTTATTTATTAAAGCACGGCTTAGTATTTTAGGCTGATTATGTTGTTTAGCTAAAAGGATAGCTTTTTCCAATGAAGCCTTTGCAGATTTATAATCTTTTAATTGAATATATACCTTGGCCTCATTCAAGCAAACTTCCGGTATAAATACTCCAAGATTTTCTTCTTCAAATTTTGTTTTTGCAGAATTGAAATAATCCAAAGCGGTTGCATATTCTTTTTTACTGGCATGCACAATTCCACTAATGTTATAAGTAATGGCAAGATTCCCATAGTCACTAATTCCTCGCTGAATTCCAGCTGCTCTTGTAAGGGACACAATGGCATTATCTTTTTCTTCTACAATGTATTGAAGATTGGCAATTTTAGCATAGATAATCCCTTGTTGTTTTTTATCATCAATCTTGATTGCGATTTCCAAGGCTTTTTCGAGATTGTCTTTTGCATTAAAATAATTGCCACGATCGATATCAAAACCAGCTTGAGTAATTTGGTTTTCAATATTCATTCGAAGTAAGTCAACATCTGCATCATCACCAATTTGAGCTGATGATGGTATATTAAAACAGATAAAGAAAGCAACTATATAATATTTGATTTGGGACATATTTGGGTCACTTTGTTCGACAAATATAATTATTTATTCGATAAAAGTGATGATTTATCCGATAAATTGCAAATTAAATCTAAAATTCTTGATGAATATCCAGTTTCATTATCGTACCAACCCACTATTTTTATCATATTTCCAATCACCGATGTCATTAAGGAGTCAAAAACACAAGAATGTGTATTTCCTACAATATCAATAGATACGATGGGGTCTTCTGTAAATTCTAATATCCCCTTAAAATACGTATTGGAAGCTTTTTTAAAAGCATTATTAATCTCCTTTATTGAAACCGTTTTTTCGACATTAAAAGTGATATCGGTTAATGAACCATTGGCAACGGGCACTCTAATACCACATCCACCAATAACATCTGCGAGTTCAGGAAAAATTTTTGTTAAGGCCTTTGCTGCTCCAGTTGTGGTTGGAACGATAGATTGTCCTGCAGCCCTGGCGCGTCTCAAATCTTTATGGGGCTGGTCGTGCAAACTTTGGTCTGTTGTATAGGAATGTATAGTTGTGATATAGGCCTGTTTAACAACACATAAGTCATTTATCACCGAAATCATAGGTGCCGCATTATTTGTGGTACAGGAAGCATTGGAGATTATGATATCACTACCATCCAAAATATCATCGTTAACTCCAATCACGACAGTTTTTATCTCATCTTCAATTGGAGGAACGGATAGTATCACATGTTTTGCACCATTATTAATATGGTACTGTAGTTCTGCTTTGGTCTTAAATTTCCCTGTAGCTTCAACAACAAAATCTACATGATAAGGTTTCCAATCAATCGTTTCTGGATGTTTTTGGTTTATAAGTGGTATTTTTATTCCGACAATAATTATATGATTGTCGTCATAAGTTATATCTTGTTTTAGAACTCCATGAATACTATCATATTTTAATAAATGTGATAACGTTTTGGAATCGGCTATGTCATTTATGGCTACAACTTGAATGTCTTTTCTTTCTTGAATGAGCCTAAAAACGCGGCTACCTATTCTTCCGAAGCCATTAATAGCAACTCGAATCATTAATTAATATGTTTTTGTGCTTTGTATGAAGATCTTACCAAAGCGCTACTTTCTACATGACGGAATCCTAAATCCAAACCTATTTGTTTATATTCTTCAAACTGATCTGGAATTATAAATTGCTTAACTGGTAAGTGTTTTTTACTTGGTTGGAGATATTGACCAATAGTAACTACATCAACATCATGTGCTTTTAAATCATGAAGCGTTTCAATAACTTCATCCTTAGTTTCACCCAAACCAAGCATAATACCCGACTTTGTACGGCGCTGACCTTGAGATTTTAAATATTTTAAAACACCAAGACTTCTATCGTATTTAGCTTGTATTCTTACTTCACGGGAAAGTCGGCGTACCGTTTCAATGTTATGTGATATGACTTCAGGAGTTACTTCAATAATTCTATCAATGTTTCGCTCTACACCTTGAAAATCAGGAATCAAAGTTTCAAGTGTGGTTTCTGGATTCATTCTGCGTACTGATTTAATTGTTTCGGCCCACATAATACTTCCCATATCTTTCAAATCATCTCTATCAACACTGGTTAACACAGCATGTTTGATATTCATTATTTTAATGGAACGTGCCACTTTTTCAGGCTCATCCCAATCAACCGTTTCTGGGCGTCCGGTTTTTACCCCACAAAATCCACAAGAACGTGTACAAATATTTCCCAAAATCATGAACGTTGCAGTTCCTTCACCCCAACATTCACCCATGTTAGGGCAACTACCAGAAGTACAAATGGTATTGAGTTTATATTTTTCAACAAGTCCTCTTAGTTCCGTGTATTTTTTTCCAGTTGGAAGTTTAACACGTAGCCATTTGGGTTTTACCTGACGCTCTGGTACTATATTTGAAGCCGTTTCTGTATTCATGCAGACTTGAATTTACAGATGCAAAGATACAAAGTAAATTAAGAATAAAATGTTATAATATGATAAGGTACCAAATACTAAAACCAATTAAAAATAATATGCCTAACCAACATAACAGATGCATTAGCTTCGAAGGTCTCCATTCTTTAGGTGTATGTTTACTGCTCATCAATTTATAGTTAATAATAGCATAAAATGGTGCCGTTAAAAACGAAAGGATAGTTGCAATTTTAACCAAAAGCCCCATTTCAGAATTTAAAAAGAAGAAAATAACAATCGTCCCTACAGTAAGAATGAGAATCCATAGCAAATAACCACGTTTTAAAATGTTTCCAAAAAGCAATTGGGTGGTCTTTTCCATCGCTCTTGGTGAAGCATCTAAGGTCGTCAAGGTGGTGCTAAACATGGTTGTAAATGCGGCAATACCAATAATAATATACGACCAATTGCCCAAACTTTTGGTGTACATGGTAACTAATTGGTTTGCAAATTCGCCCCCTTTTGAGCTAAAGCTTTCGCCACTTTGAAACATGATCAATGCACCCAAAGTAATAAAGCCAAGGCCTAAAAAAACTGTTGCAAAATAGCCAATATTAAAATCGAACATCGATGATTTTACATTATAGCTATTATCATCTTTATGCTTTTCAATGGCCCAAAGCGAATGCCATACCGAAATATCCAATGGTGCTGGCATCCAACCCATAAAGGCAATCAAAAAGCCAATTTCTATAGTGCTTACTGGAAAAACCTGATTAAAGTTAAGACTATGTGTGTTTTCAGTGAGAGCTAAAATTACGGCAACAACCGTACTTATAGTAAGGGTAATGACAATTATCTTCATCAACTTATCAAGAAATTTATAATGTCCCTTAATCAGGATTATAAAACAGATCAATAAGATGATGACGGTCCATGCTTCCATTGAAATAAAATTCCCAAATAAGGACGATGCCAAACCAGCTGTAACAATAGTAACAGCCGTTTGAATAGTAAACATGGTAGCAAAGGTTAAAATGAAATAGGTCACTAGAACTCCCTTGCCTAGTTTTTTATAACCATCTAAAAGTGTTTCACCTGTTGCCATGGCATAACGGGGGCCAAACTGAAAAAATGGATATTTAAAAAGGTTTACCAAAAGCAATGCCCAAATCAGGCCGAAACCAAAATCAGCACCAGCTCTTGTAGATTGTACCAAATGCGAGACCCCAATTGCTGCACCAGCAAACAATAATCCTGGGCCGAGTTTTTTGAGGCTAAATCTCATTATTTTTGGTAATTATATCGGCTAACAACTTTTTAGCTCTTAAGAGCTTTACTTTGATATTGTTTATGGGTTCATTAAGTTGTTCTGAAATTTCATTATAGCTCATTTCCTGAAAGTAACGCAAATTAATAACTTCTTGATAGTGGGGTTTTAATTTTTTAACATCACGTAAAAGTTTGGCCAAATTTTGTTCGGTAATGAGCTTGTCTTCTGGCGAAGGTGACTCGTCAATAACATCATAAAAATCATCATCGTTATTTACATTTGGAGCATTTGAAAACCTTGACTTTCGCTTTCTTAGCAAATCGATATAGATGTTTTTTGAAATGGTAAATAACCAAGTTTTGAATTCATAATCAGGGTTATAGGTATGGATTTTATCGAAGGCTTTTGAAAAGGTTTGGATGGTGATGTCTTCGGCATCATTTTCATTTTCAGTTCGTTTTAACTGAAAACCATAAACATCATTCCAAAAAGTGTCCAATAAAAAATTGAACGCAACTTGTTCATTCTTTTTAGCTTTTTCAATAGCGTCACTTATTTCCAATGATTTGGTCTTGAGGTTAGATTTTTTATAAAGATAAAGAATTGTGTACTAATTAAAAACACCTCTAAAATAGG
>JBBKXS010000023.1:0-5025 GCA_037969605.1 Flavobacteriaceae bacterium | reverse complement strand
GTTCGCCGGCAAAGATAACTAAATTTATTTGATGCGTTTTGTTAATAAAAAATTAAACTTTTTTAAACAACTTATAGTTGATAAATCCTACTTAAATATCCTATTTCAAGAAACTCAATAAATATTAATCTGAAATTTGATAGCATGTAACTTACATTTTATTGACCATTGTTTAATGTTAAGGTAACATTCATCAATGGTCAATACCATTACTTTGCATAAGTTTTACACTCAAAGTTAGATGAAGCAATTAATACTATTTACTGCTATTCTTTATTCAAGTTTCTGCTTTTCTCAGAACTCTCCATCCATTATTGGAATAGTATTAGACCAAGAGTCCTTTAATGAACCATTAATGTATGCCAATGTATCTATTGAAGGAACAACTCTAGAATCCTTTTCAGATGAAAATGGATTGTTTCATTTTGAAAATTTATCTGAAGGCTCATACACCTTGGTCATTAGTTTTGTGGGGTACGAAACCAAAGAACTTAACGTTCAAATAGCTTCAAACCAAGCAACCAATATCAGTGTGACTTTAATAGCCAGAACTATGTCTTTAGCTGAACTTACTTCATTAAATAAAGTCGAATAAGGAAAAGATTGATTTTCCTTATTCCAAAATAATTATTACTAAACCATAGCTTGGCTTCAAGCCTTTGCAGATAAAGATTTTTTAACTTCCATCTATTAAGTTAAGAATTAGATTTTAACCAATTTATAAAAATCTAAATATTTATCTGTTGATACCGATAGTGTTAGCAATTCAATGTTAATAAATTGTTTCAAAATCGAGACAAATCATGTTTTTCATAACCTTAAGATAACTTTTTAATTACCGAGGTTTAATTTCCAGTTAACCTTGACTTTACACCTTAATGGTTTCTTTGCACCATTAAACAGAACACAAAAACTATTTAAAAATTAATATTATGAAAAAATTACTTTTAGCCTTTTTATTAGCTTCCGTGTTAGTATTTACAGGATGCTTTAAGGATGACCAAACTCCAATTGTCATTGAAGAAGTTACAAACAATAATAATTATTATAACGATGGCACTGGTGGCGGTGGTGGTATCGAAACAGTAGCTATATCAGGGGCTATTACTTCTTCTACTACTTGGACCAGTGACAAGATATATGTATTGAATCAAAAAGTTGTTGTTGAAGACGGTGTAACCTTAAGCATTGAGGCTGGAACTATTATTAAAGGATCGCCAGGATCGGGATCATTGGCATCAGCATTGATCATTTCAAGAGGCGGAATGATAAATGCAGTAGGGACACCTACAAAACCCATCATATTTACCTCTACTAGCGATAACATTACTGTTGGTCAAACTGCAGGCACCAACCTTGATCAAAACGATAGAGGATTGTGGGGAGGTTTGATTGTTTTAGGTAAGGCTCCTTGTTCTTTATCAGGTGATGTTACAGAACAGCAAATAGAAGGGATTCCCGCAGATGACGCCTTTGGTCTGTATGGAGGAACTGATCCAGCCGATAATTCTGGTGTAATCCAATATGTTTCCATTCGTCATGGAGGAGCACTGATTGGTGAAGGAAATGAAATCAACGGTTTAACCCTTGGTGGTGTCGGTAATGGAACCATAATCAACAATATAGAAGTGGTTGCCAATGTTGATGATGGTGTTGAATTTTTTGGGGGAACGGTTAATGTTTCCAATATTTTGGTCTGGGCCCAAGGTGATGATGGTTTGGATATTGACCAAGCTTACAGTGGAACCATTGATAATGCGGTTGTAGTTTTGGGTGATTTCTCTGATCATGCCATGGAAATTGATGGTGGCGAAGGCTCTACCAATGCTCCATTTACGATTCAAAACGTAACCTTAATCGGTAATATGGCGACTTCTGGTGGCGAGTACGCAGATTATAGAAGTAACCCAATTGGTACTACCAAAAACATCTTTGCCTATGGCTTTAAAGTAGAGTCTGATGTAGAATTGGATAATGACCAAGTAGCTACAAATTATAACGATGGAAATCTAATTTTTGAAAACTGGCAAATTGTATTACCAGCCGGTGTTTCAGATGCTTCAAGTCTTTTTGCCAATAAAGCCGCAACAATAACAACTCCAAATTTTGGCACAGAGGTAACTGGTGTAACACAAGGTGCTCAAACCGTCGGTGCCACAACTACAGGATTAGCCTGGACTTATGCTAATGCAAAGGGTAATTTAGGATTCTAATTAGAAGCCTATACTACTTAAAAACTAATCTTCATAAAACTACTGCACTTTTAACACATGCAGTAGTTTAGACAATATCGATTATGGAAAAAAAAATATATTCCCTTCTATGTTTCATGGTTTTGGTTTCATTTGTGTCGTTGGCACAAACCGGTAAAATTACTGGATCGGTCATAGATGGTGAGTTTGTGGAACCTTTGGCATTTGCCAATATCTTGGTCAAAGGAACAACTACAGGAACTAACTCCGACTTTGATGGTAAATACGAATTGGAACTACAAGAGGGCAACTACACCCTTGTTTATTCATTTGTGGGTTACGACACCCAAGAAATCAGTGATGTAGTTGTTAAGGCCAATGATGTACTGACCATCGATGTTACTCTCACTACCAATACCTTGGAGACAGTTACAGTGACCACTAGTGTTAAACGTAATACAGAAAATGCGATTTTGAACATTCAGAAAAAATCGGTTACCCTGTTGGATGGTCTTTCAGCCCAAAGTATCAAAAGTAGTGGTGCCAGTGATTTGGCAAGTGCGGTAAAAAGTGTTCCAGGAGTATCGGTTCAAGGTGGTAAATATGTTTATGTTAGAGGTCTTGGAGACCGTTATACCAAATCCATTTTAAATGGGGTTGATATTCCCGGGTTGGATCCCGATAGAAATACCATTCAAATGGATCTCTTTCCAACAAATATTCTTGATAACATTATTGTCATTAAATCGGCTGCTGCCGAATATCCTGCCGATTTTACAGGAGGTGTTATTGACATCGAAACCAAAGATTTTCCAACCAAGGCAGAGGCATCCATTTCCTTAGGTATGGGCTATAATCCAGACATGCATTTTAATGTCAATTATTTGAACTATGAAGGCAGCGATACCGATTTTTTCGGTTATGACGATGGTACTCGTGATTTACCAATCAACAGATATCAGCCTATTCCTGGAACTTTTGAAAATAGAGTGCTTTTAACAAGCCTTACCAATAGATTCCAAAAAGAGTTGGCGGCCAAAAAGGAAACCAGTCCCATGAATTATGATTTTGGCTTCACTTTAGGAAACCAATATGACTTGGGGGAAAACAAAATTGGTTATCAAGCTTCATTCTCTTATAAAAATGAGACCACGTTCTATGAAAACAGAATAGATGGAGGCTTTATTAGAAATACCAATAAATCCATTAACGAATTGGAAACAGTTCTTGACTCCAAAGGTCCCGAAGGTATCAATAATGTTATTTTAAATGGAATGGCTGGAATTGTCTTCAAAACGGATAAATCCAAATACAAAGTCAACTTTCTTCATATCCAGAATGGAGAATCCACCGCAGGGGTTTTTGATCAGTTGATCTCCCAGGATGGTGCAGGTGGTGCTATTGAGCCCTTATCCAAAAATGCTTTGACCTATACAGAACGCTCGGTGACCAACATTTTAGTTGCTGGTGAACACAGATTTAGCAGCGATGAAAATGCTTGGAATTTTGAATGGAAGTTGTCCCCAACATTTTCGAAAGTATATGATAAGGGTCATAGGATTACGCCTTTACAGATTCAACAAAATGGAGATTATTTCATTAGCCCAAGTGCATCAACCTTTCCAATACAAATCTGGAGATGGTTAGAAGAAGAAAACTGGGTCGGTAAATTTGATTTTAAGAAAAAATATACCTTGTTTAACAAACCTGCACAAGTTAAGTTTGGGACAAGTTATGTGTACAAGTACCGTGATTTTAGTACTAACCAATTTACCTTTCAAATTTCAGGAGATGATTCGTATATATCCGATGGAAATGTGAATAACCTACTAGCCACTGAAAACATTTGGACCAAGGAGTCTAATAGTGGTACCCATATTACCTTTGGTGACGGTTTTAACCCTGACAATGCCTTTGAGGGTGAAAACTTTATTTACTCCAATTACATCTCAAATGAATTCAATTTAAGTGAAAATTTAAAAACAGTTCTTGGCTTAAGAACCGAGTTATTTCAATCCTATTATACCAGTTATTATGATTTACAGGGAAATCGCGAATTTGCTAACCAGAAAGTAGTGGATAAATTTGACTGGTTCCCATCGGCGAATATTATTTATTCACTTACCGATAACACAAACTTGAGAGGTTCTTTTTCCAGAACCACCGCAAGACCGTCATTTAAAGAACAATCCAACGCACAAATCTTTGACCCTATTACCAACCGTTTATTTATTGGGGCATTAGGTGTCAAACCTTTGGTTCCCACTTTTATCAATAATTTTGATTTAAGATACGAACATTTTGGTGAAGGAGGACAAATGTATTCCTTAAGTGGTTTCTATAAAGATTTTAAAGACCCTATTGAGCTGACCTTCTTTTTACAGGCACCAACGCAAATAACTCCCGCCAATTTGGGTAACGCCAAAGTGTATGGGGTTGAATTTGAATTCAGGCAAAGATTTGGGTTTTTATCCGAAGGGTTAAATGACCTGAAATTAAATGTGAATGTTTCTTTGATCAAATCGGAATTAACCATGTCGGATGCCGAATTCAATAGTAGGACGCTTGCTGCCAGAGATGGTGAGACCGTAGATAATAAAAGGGATTTACAAGGACAATCTCCATTTTTAATCAATGCAGGCTTTGATTACAATAATGACGAAATGGGATTGCAAACCGGATTGTTCTTCAATGTACAGGGAAAAACCCTTGAAGTTGTTGGAACTGGAATTGTTCCCGATGTTTACACGCTGCCTTTTAACAGCTTAAACTTCATCCTGAACAAGGCTTTTGGCAAAAATAAAAATTCGTCAATAGACCTTAAGGTCACCAA
>JBBKXS010000022.1:0-8334 GCA_037969605.1 Flavobacteriaceae bacterium | reverse complement strand
TTCTTCGGCAGAAAGTTTCGGAATTCCCGTTAAACCATTAAAAAGGGTAAAGCCTCCAGCCAATGCTGTGGTTTTTAACCATTGTCTTCTGTTGAGTTGCATAATGATTATTTTGAAGGTTAGTCTACTAAAATACTCATTTTTAATCTAATGCACAATACGTTCGTTTAAACTTTTCCAGCCACCGCCATTGGCTGTCTTTATTTGATTTGAATTTAATAATTTGGTAGCTTTTGCAGATCGCACACCACTTTCGCAAACCGTAATAATGGGATTATTAAGTTGTTTAATTTCGGGGAGTCGGTCTTTTAATTGATCTAGTGGGATATGAATGGATTTTTTGATATGACCGTTGTTCCATTCGCGTAGAGTTCTTACATCTAAAATAATGGCACCATCATTTATAAATTTTTCAACTTGCTGCTTTTTTCTTCCAAAAATGAATTCTAAAAATCCCATAGTCCTTCTTTTTCCATAAATTTACAATATTAAATTTGAAATCTGAATTGAAACCTGAAACCCGTAAAGACGAAATTATTAAAACCGCCGCTAAACTTTTTAAGAAAAAAGGCTATAGTGCCGTAACCATGAGAGATCTTGCAAAAGCCATGGGCATAAAAGCAGCCAGTCTTTATAATCACATCAACTCTAAGCAGGATATTTTAAAAGCGATTATCATTTCATTGGCAGAGGAATTTACCGAAGGAATGAAAATGATTAAATCCTCACAAGGAACAAGCATCCAAAAACTCAAGGAGATTGTAAAGCTTCATGTCAATATTACATCTAAGAATGCCTATGGTATGGCGTCTTTAAATAACGATTGGATGCATCTTGAAGAAAAATTGGAGTATTATCTGCTATTGCGTTCAAATTATGAGGATGAATTTAGAAACATTTTGACGGAAGGCATCAATAATAATGAAATTGTAGATACAAATGTAGATGTCACCCTGTTTTCAATACTTTCAACACTCCGTTCTCTATATCTTTGGATTCCAAAAAAAGAAGATTTAAATCCAGAAGAACTGGCTCAAAATTTAAGTGATGTCTTGATCAATGGAATTTACAAATAGTTTCTAATTTATTTCGTAAATTTGTCCAATTAACTAACAATTGTTAGTTTTGTTTTTTTTAATCGAATATGGCAGAATTTCACAACATAAAAGTTGCAGATGTTTATAAGGAAACCAAGGATTGTGTGGTCATTACTTTTGATGTGCCAGATAACCTGAAGGAGAAATTTAATTTCAAACAAGGCCAGCACTTGACGTTAAGAAAAGAAATTAATGGTCATGATATTAGGCGAAATTATTCACTATGTTCAAGTCCCTTAGATGATGAGTGGAAAGTTGCTGTGAAGACCATTCTGGAAGGCGTATTTTCAAACTATGCATTTACTAAACTTAAAAAAGGCGATGTATTGCAAGTTATGGCTCCACATGGTGAATTTTATATAGAGTGCGATTCCAAAGCATCAAAAAACTATATTGCTTTTGCGGCTGGAAGTGGAATTACTCCTATACTCTCAATAATCAAAACACATCTCAATAAAGAGCCCTATAGTACATTCAAATTGTTTTACTTGAATCGCACGGTTAAATCCATTATCTTTAAAGAAGAAATTGAGCAGCTTAAAAGTAATTTTTTTGGCAGGTTTCAAGTGTTTTATTTTTTGACCAAGGAACAGCGAGATATTCCTTTTTTAAATGGACGATTTGATAAAGAAAAATTAGCAGTTTTAACCAAAACATTCATCGATATTGAAGATACGGCTCATGCGTTTATTTGTGGACCGCAAGACATGATTTTCTTGATTCGTGATGAGCTACAAAAAGCTGGTTTGCCAAAAGAGCAAATTCATTATGAACTCTTTTTTACCGGGAGTTCTGAGGAAGAGAATAAACATATTGCTGAAGTTTTAGAGCAAAGAGCTGATGGAACTGAAGTTACCATTATTGATGGCGGTAAGGAATTCCATTTTATAATGGATGATGATTTTGATACCATTCTTGACGGGGCATTAGCAGCAGGAGCCGATTTGCCTTTTGCCTGTAAAGGTGGAGTTTGCAGTACCTGTAAATGTAAATTAATTGAAGGTTCAGTACAAATGAAAGTAAACTATGCCCTTGAAGAAAAGGAACTGAAGCAAAATTTTGTGTTAAGTTGTCAATCTGTACCAACAAGTAAAAAAGTGATTGTCGATTTTGATGTATAATAGCTTATGGCATAGAGCCTAAAGCTTAAAGCTTATAATTATGAGTGAAGACCAAATAAAGAATTTAGAATCACAATTTGAGGCTCGAATTACTCGAAACGAAAAAATTGAGCCTAAAGATTGGATGCCCGAAAAATATAGGCAAACACATATTAGGCAAATGTCCCAACATGCACATTCCGAAATTGTGGGAATGCTTCCAGAAGGCAATTGGATAACGAGAGCACCATCATTAAGAAGAAAAGTTGCACTTTTAGCAAAAGTCCAAGATGAAGCTGGTCATGGCTTGTACCTATACAGTGCTTGTGAAACCTTGGGAATTACCCGAGACGAAATGTATGAACAATTACATACAGGTAAAGCCAAATATTCAAGTATCTTTAATTACCCATCAGTAACTTGGGCCGATATGGGTGCAATTGGTTGGTTGGTTGATGGTGCAGCTATTATTAACCAAGTGCCTTTGTGCAATACCTCATTTGGGCCTTACGCAAGAGCCATGGTTCGGGTATGTAAGGAGGAAAGCTTTCACCAACGTCAGGGTTACGAAATTATGCTGAAGTTATGTAATGGTACTCCTGAACAAAAAGCAATGGCACAGGACGCTTTGAGCCGTTGGTGGTGGCCTGCATTGATGATGTTGGGGCCAACGGATGCCGAATCGGTGCATACCGAACAATCCATGAAATGGAAATTGAAGCGCAAATCAAACGATGAATTACGCCAACAATTTATTGATCAAACAGTACCACAAGCCGATATTCTAGGGATATCGATACCAGATCCTGATTTAAAATGGAATGAAAAAACCGGACATTACGATTTTGGTGAGATAGATTGGGACGAATTTTGGCAAGTCGTAAAAGGGCATGGACCTTGCAATAAAGAACGAATGGCTGCTAGAGTTGGGGCATGGAAACGTGGAGAATGGGTTCGCGATGCAGCTATGGCTTATGCTGATAAACAAAAGGAGCAAAAAGATAAACAAGTAGTATAACATATAAAATTCCCTTTCCTATGGAAAGGGTTAGGGATAGGATGAAAAAAAACTGGCCACTTTGGGAAGTATTCGTAAGAAGTAAGAACGGATTGGAACATCGGCATTTTGGAAGTCTTCATGCAGCAGATGCTGAAATGGCACTCGAAAATGCACGTGATGTTTACACAAGAAGAAATGAAGGTGTGAGTATTTGGGTTGTAGAGTCCAAACATATCACGGCTTCAAATCCAGAGCATAATGGCGAATTATTTGACCCTGCAAAGGATAAGGTGTATCGTCATCCAACCTTTTATGATTTACCAGACGATGTAAAGTATATGTAATGAAAAATGAAAATCTGTATAAATACATTCTAGGAATCGCCGATAATTCCTTAATTCTTGGGCAACGTTTAGGAGAACTTTGTGGTCATGGGCCTAGTTTGGAAACCGATATAGCATGCACCAATATTTCCTTGGATTTATTGGGACAGGTACGTAATTACTTTCAATATTCAGCAAAAATTGCAGCTGATGGCAGAATGGAAGATGATATAGCCATGCTTCGAAAAGAACATGAGTATGTGAATGTGCTATTGGTGGAACAACCCAACACGGATTTTGGGTATATCATGGCTCGACAATTTTTATTTGATGTCTATCATTTATTATTTTTAAAAGAGTTACAAAAAAGTAAGGATTTAACCCTTTCGGCCATTGCATCAAAATCAGTTAAGGAAGTGAGTTATCATCAACGTTTTTCTTCAGATTGGATAAAGCGACTTGGTGATGGGACCGAAGAAAGTCATGAACGCGTTCAAAATGCAATTAACGATTTATGGACGTATACCGACGAATTATTTCATCAAACTGAAGCCGATAAAGCGATGCTTAAAGAAGGCATTGGTGTAGATGTAACTAAGTTAAAAAGCACATATTATGAAATTGTAAAGAACTTACTTGAAGAAGCATCACTTTCGGTTCCCGAAAGCAACTATTTTCAAAAAGGAGGTAAACAAGGTATTCATACAGAGCATATGGGATATTTGTTAACCGAATTACAATTTATGCAACGAGCCTATCCAAATATGGAATGGTAATAAACGAATTGTCAGTTCGAGTGTTTTGCAAAGCAAAATGTATCGAGAACAAATTAAAATGATAACAATAGAAAAACAACATATCGATCATAAATTAATTCCAATCTTGGAAAATGTATTTGATCCGGAAATTCCGGTACTATCGATTATGGATATGGGTGTTGTACGTTCAGCAGTTATTGATAATGATGTTGTGAAAGTTGAAATCACACCTACTTATAGTGGTTGTCCAGCTATGGATGTTATTGGCGATGATATTAAAAAAGCATTAGGGCGGGCAGGATATAAGTCTGAAATTGAATTGATTTTGTCCCCTGCTTGGACAACCGATTGGATCACTACTAAAGGAAGAAAAGCACTCGAAAATTACGGCATCGCAGCACCATTAAGTGCAGAAGCTGATAAAGAAGCATTGTTAGGAAACAAAAAAATTGTAAAATGTACCAACTGTGGATCAACAAACACGAGATTGGTAAGCCAGTTTGGATCAACAGCCTGTAAGGCACAGTTTCAGTGTAATGATTGTCAAGAACCATTTGACTATTTTAAATGTTTAAAATAAATGTCATTCCGAGCGAAGTGAAGGAATCTGTCAAAAAGATTGCTACGATATTTCATTCTTCGCAATGACAATTAAATAAAGGTATGAGCAGTAGTTCAGTAGAAATAAAGATCGAAAATAACATAGCACATATTACGCTTAACCGACCTGAAGTATTTAATAGTTTTAATCGTGAAATGGCGATTAAACTTCAAAATACTTTGGATGCTTGTGAAAAGGATAATAAAGTCCGAGCCATTATATTAACGGGGAAAGGGAAGGCGTTTTGTGCAGGCCAGGATTTAAAAGAAGTGACATCTTCAGAATTGAACCCTGGATTTAAAAAAATCCTTGAGGAGCATTACAATCCTATTATTACTCGAATTCGAAATATTGAAAAACCAATCGTTGCAGCTGTTAACGGTGTTGCAGCGGGAGCAGGAGCTAATATAGCTTTAGCTTGTGACGTGGTGGTTGCAATTGAACAAGCGAGTTTTATTCAGGCGTTTAGCTTAATTGGATTGATTCCCGATAGTGGGGGAACCTTCTTTTTACCGCGATTGGTCGGATTTCAAAAAGCATCAGCCTTAGCGATGTTGGGAAATAAAATTTCTGCTCAGGAAGCTGAACGAATAGGCATGATTTTTAAAGTTTTCACTGCTGAAGCTTTTGAAGATGAAGTTCAAAAGTTAGCTTTGAAACTGGCAAATATGCCAACAAAAGCTTTGGGTTTAATCAAGAAAAGCTTGAACCAATCCTTAAGCAATAATTTAGAAAGCCAATTGGCTTTAGAATCAAAATACCAAATAGAAGCCGCTGGAACAGATGACTATGCCGAAGGCG
Source organism: Flavobacteriaceae bacterium (assembly GCA_037969605.1). Lineage (GTDB taxonomy): Bacteria > Bacteroidota > Bacteroidia > Flavobacteriales > Flavobacteriaceae > Geojedonia. The sequence goes on along the minus strand of JBBKXS010000022.1, from coordinate 2,654 downwards.
TTTCAGCATTTATAGAAAAAAGAAAACCAAATTTTAAAGGCAAATAATTGAATAAAGATACCCTCATAAAAGCTCACGACCGTATTCGTTCCTATATTCATCGTACACCTGTGCTCACATCGCAGTTATTGAATGATATATCAGGAGCTAATTTATTTTTTAAGTGTGAAAACTTTCAAAAAATGGGCGCTTTTAAAATGCGGGGAGCCACCAATGCTATATTGAATTTATCCAAGGAAGAAAGACAAAAAGGTGTAGTGACACATTCTTCAGGCAATTTTGCTCAAGCCTTATCTTTGGCAGCAAAAGGAATTGGAGTTAAGGCCTATATTGTCATGCCAAATAATGCACCTCAAGTCAAGAAAAATGCAGTAAAAGACTATAACGGTGAAATCATTGAGTCGGATTCCACTCCAATAGCTCGAGAAGAAATGGCTGAAAAAGTACGACTGGAATTAGGAGCTACGTTTATTCATCCTTCCAATGATGACCAGGTGATTTATGGACAAGGTACGGCTGCTATCGAGTTATTGGAAGACCATCCTGAATTGGATTATATATTTTCTCCTGTTGGAGGTGGCGGATTGATTGCTGGAACTGCCTTGGCTGCAAAGTATTTTTCTCATAAATGTAAAGTCATTGGTGGTGAACCAAAAAACATGGATGATGCCTATCGGTCTCTCAATAGTGGAAAAATAGAGCATAATGAAAATGGAACAACTACGATTGCCGATGGATTGCGTACCTTTTTAGGGGATAGAAATTTTCCAATCATAAAAGAAAACGTAGAGCGCATCATTAGGGTTGAAGAAGATGAAATTGTCCAAGCCATGAAATTGATTTGGGAACGAATGAAAATTATTATTGAACCTTCTAGCGCTGTCGCATTTGCTGCACTTTTAAAGGAAAAAGAGAATTTTAAAAATAAAAATGTCGGAATTATTATTTCCGGCGGGAATGTGGATGTGGCCAACCTTCCATTTTAAATTCCTTCCTTGAGGAAGGTGGCTCGAAGAGCCAGAAGGTGTAATAAATAAATTTAAAGTTACCCACTTTCGTGGGCAATAAATATGAATATAGGAATTATCGGTTCTGGAACAATGGGAAGTGGGATTGCACAGGTTGCGGCAACTTCTGGTTGTAAGGTTAAATTATATGATAAAAATAAGCAAGCCCTTGAAAAAAGTCAATTGGCTTTAGAAAAAGTATTGACCCGATTAATCGAAAAAGGGAACATAGATAAAACTGAAAAATCAAGAATTCAGAATAATATTTCCTATGTCGAAAACTTGAAAGATTTATCAGATTCCAATCTGACTATTGAAGCCATTATTGAAAATTTAGATATTAAGAAAAAACTGTTTTCTGAATTGGAGGGTTACGTTTCAAATGATTGTATCATCGCTTCGAATACTTCAAGTTTATCCATTGCATCTATTGCATCTTCGTTGAAACAACCTGAACGCTGCATTGGGATTCATTTTTTCAATCCGGCGCCTTTAATGCAATTGGTTGAAGTTATTCCAGCGATTCAAACCTCAAAAAACGTTTTAGATAAATCGATTCAAATAATTTCTGATTGGAAGAAAATGGTAGCTATTACTAAAGATACTCCAGGATTTATAGTCAATCGTGTAGCTCGACCATTTTATGGGGAATCACTACGGATTTATGAAGAAGGTATTGCTGATTTTGCAACCATCGATTGGAGTTTAAAAACATTGGGCGGATTTAAAATGGGGCCTTTTGAACTCATGGATTTCATAGGGAACGATGTCAATTATGCAGTTACTGAAAGTGTGTTTGAAGCGTTTTATTATGATTCACGCTATCGCCCTTCATTAACACAAAAACGTTTTGCCGAAGCTGGTTTTTTGGGAAAAAAATCAGGAAAAGGTTTTTATAATTATGATAAAAACGGAAATAAAATGGAAGATACGCCTGTCTCGTCGAGCGCAGTCGAGACGTCTTTATCACAATATATATTCGAACGTGTTCTGGTCATGCTCATCAACGAAGCTGCTGATGCTTTGTTTTGGAAAATCGCTTCTGCCAAAGACATTGATAATGCCATGACCAAAGGCGTCAATTATCCAAAAGGCTTATTGGCATGGGCTGATGAAATAGGGAGGGATTGGTGTGTTACTAAAATGGATGAATTGTATAATGAATATCACGAAGGCAGATATCGTTGTAGTCCATTATTAAGAAGAATGAATCAAGATCAAAAAACATTCTTTTAATGCAAGGTGAAAAAATACCATACAAAATGTTAGGTCAAGATCCATTTAGCACATGGATGGGAATTGAAATTATTGATTGTGAAATTGGCCGTTGCAAAGTGGGAATGACCATAAGAAAAGATATGTTGAACAGTATGGGAAAAGCCCATGGAGCTATTAGTTATACCTTGGCTGATACGGCTTTTGGGTTTGCGGCTAATACCCATGGCAAATATGCGGTATCTATTGAAACCAGTATAAATCATATTGAAGCCTTAAATGAAGGTGATTATTTGGTTGCAGAATCAGTCATTGAAAAAGTAAATACCAAATTAGGCTTTAATATAATTGAAGTTAAACGTGGGAATGAGCTGGTTGCTTTGTTTAAAGGCGTGGTTTATCAAACAAATAAAAATTGGGAAGAAGGTTAAC
>JBBKXS010000021.1:0-12506 GCA_037969605.1 Flavobacteriaceae bacterium | reverse complement strand
CCCTAATACTGGAGTATTAAAAGCGTTTGATTTTAAAAATCTATTGAACAACATTCCAGAGTTAAGGCTTTTGGATTGTAAGATTACCACCAAATCTTTTAAAAAACCTATAGACTCTTCAAATATGAATCCAGGATATTGGGTTCAAATTGCTGAAATTATAGAAAACAACTATGAGAATTTTGATGGTTTTGTAGTGCTTCACGGAAGTGATACTATGAGTTATTCGGCTTCAGCATTAAGTTTTATGCTGGAAAATTTAACCAAACCCGTTATTTTCACAGGGTCCCAATTACCAATTGGTGATTTACGAACCGACGCAAAAGAAAATTTAATCACCTCAATACAAATGGCCTCTTTGCGTAAAAACCATAAACCACTAATTAAGGAAGTGGGTCTGTATTTTGAATATAAACTATATCGAGGTAACCGGACAACAAAAATAAACGCAGAACATTTTGAAGCTTTTGAATCTTTGAACTATCCGTTTTTAGCTGAATCAGGGGTCCACTTGAAAGTGAATACAGATTATTTACTTAAACCAAATACAAGAAAAAAATTAAAGGTCCATAAAAATCTTGACACCAATATTGTATTGATAAAGTTATTCCCCGGAATGTCTAATTTGGTTTTAGAAACGGTTTTAAACGCAAGCCATATTAAAGGAGTTATTTTGGAAACCTATGGGGCAGGAAACACAACAACCGAGAAATGGTTTATAGATGCGTTAGACCAAGCAATTAAAAGAGGAATTCAAATAATCAACGTGACCCAGTGCTCCGGTGGAAGTGTTATGATGGGACAGTATGAAACCAGTACTCAGTTAAAATCTATTGGGATTATTTCAGGAAAAGATATTACAACGGAAGCCGCAGTAGCAAAACTCATGTATATGTTGGGGGAAAACATTTCGGCTAAAACTTTCAAAACCATATTCGAAACATCATTAAGGGGAGAAATGTCTGAAAATTAACGCTTAAAATTTTAGCCTGTCAAGAATTTTTTGTTATTTGACCCGCTGTAATTAAATTAAATTACAGAGAGGTGGCCGAGTGGTCGAAGGCGCACGCCTGGAAAGTGTGTATACGCCAAAAGCGTATCGAGGGTTCGAATCCCTTCCTCTCTGCGAAAGCGTTTATTGTTAATTTTTAGATGAACATATAAACGCTTTTGATTACAATTGCGAGATTTATAGAAAATTGACATTATTCCTAATTTCTCTATTGTAATTTTTATTTTTTAATTGTAAATTTTTTATATCTTTAACACTTTAACTAATATAATTAAGATTAAGACCAATGAAAAGACTATTTTCTATCCTAGCCATAGCAGGAATCATGGCTTTCGGAACTGTTAATGCAAATGCATACACAACGACAACAACGGCAACTACTGTTGCAACTGTAACACAAGATGATGAAGCAGCTCCTGCTGAAGAAGAACTTGGGTTCCATCAAGAATTAAAAAAACGTTTTATTGAAGGCGGACCTGGCTTTATGGGTATCGTATTGTTATGTCTAATTTTAGGACTAGCTATAGCAATCGAAAGAATCATTTTCTTGAACTTATCAACAACAAACACTAAAAAATTAACAGATAGTGTAGAAGGTGCACTTGCTTCTGGTGGTGTTGAAGCCGCTAAAGAAGTATGCAGAAACACTAAGGGACCTGTTGCATCCATTTTTTATCAGGGATTGGATCGAACAGACGAAGGTTTAGATGCAGTAGAAAAAGCAGTTGTAGCTTATGGGGGAGTACAAATGGGTCAATTGGAGAAAAACGTATCTTGGATTTCATTATTTATTGCTTTGGCCCCGATGCTTGGGTTCATGGGAACTGTAATTGGGATGATTCAGGCCTTTGATAAAATTGAAGCCGCAGGTGATATGCAGCCATCGTTAGTTGCTGGAGGTATCAAGGTGGCACTTTTAACAACGGTATTTGGACTTATTGTGGCCATTATACTTCAAATTTTTTATAATTATATTGTAGCTAAAATTGACAGTATTGTTAATGAAATGGAAGATGCATCCATTACCTTAATGGATTTGCTAATTAGAAGTAAAAAATAAACCACATTAATTTTAAAAATTATGTACAAAATTTTAAAAATAGTAGCTGCGGCACTTGGATTAATCGGTATTATTTTTTTAATCAGAATCATCGCAGTAGGTGATGAAGCGATTAAGGCTGGAGATGATGGCGCGATAGATCCTATGGCTTATGTAGCTTATATTATTTTAGGTATAACTTTAGCATTTGTATTGTTTTTCGTTTTGAAAAACCTGTTTACACAAACGGGTTCATTAAAAAGTACTTTATTGGGTGTTGGAGCTTTTGCTACAGTTCTAATTATTGCTTATGCTGTTTCGGGTGGCGATACAACAGTCTATAAATACAATGGTCTAGCAGCATCAGAAGGAGAATCACAAATGGTAGGAGCGGGATTAGTTTCGTTCTACATTTTAATGGTTGGAGCAGCGGCAGCAATGGTATTATCTGGAATTAAAAAAATATTTAAATAGTTATGGCAAAACGTGCAGCACCAGAGGTTAATGCAGGGTCCATGGCCGATATTGCATTTTTACTTCTTATATTTTTCTTGGTTACAACAACCATTGAGACCGATTCAGGCATAAACCGTAAGCTTCCTCCTATGGATGAAAGTGAAGAGGACGTTATTATCAAGCAGAAAAATATTTTTACCGTATTAATCAATGGCAAAGATCAATTATTAGTTGAAGATGAGCTTATGGAGCTTAAAAATTTACGTAAAGCTGCTGTTGAATTTTTAGATAATGGAGGTGGAACTGGAGATGACGCGTGTAGCTATTGTAAAGGAAAACGTAGCACTTCATCTTCTGACAATCCTGATAAAGCCATTATTTCACTAAAAAATGATAGGGAAACAACCTATTCTACTTATATCTCTGTGCAAAACGAGTTGGTAGCAGCTTATAATCAATTAAGAGATAGAAGGGCCCAAGAGCTTTATGGTATTAGCTTTATTGAAATGCAAGCGAATTTCGACGATGTTAACTGGGTTGGAAATAAAGCAAAATTGAAAGAAAATATAGAAAAGATAAAAATTGAGTACCCTCAAAAATTATCTGAAGTTCAATAATTTAGAAAAAAATAGTTATGTCTAAATTTAATAAGAAAAAGAGTGGTGATATGCCTGCTGTAAATACAGCATCCCTACCAGATATTGTTTTTATGCTATTATTCTTTTTTATGGTAGCTACTGTAATGAGGGAAAATACACTTTTGATTAAAAACACGTTGCCTTATGCTGATCAGCTTGAAAAGTTGGACAAGAAAGATTTGGTGATGTATATTTATGCCGGTGCACCTTCTGAGAGGTTTCAAAGTCAATATGGGAAGGAATCCCGTATTCAGTTAAATGACAAATTTGCTGATGTAAAAGATATAGCTGCTTTTATTGCACAAGAAAGAAACTCCAAACGTGAAGAATTAGTTCCTTTTTTAACTACAGCTTTAAAAGTAGATAAAGATGCCAATATGGGATTGGTAGGAGATATAAAGCAAGAGCTAAGAAAAGTAAATGCTTTAAAAATTAATTACACGACCAAAAGGGGCGATGTCTCTGCAAATAAAAATTAATAGTATTAGTAAAAAGATTAAAAAGCATCCTAAATTTTGGGATGCTTTTTTTATGTTCTATAATTACTTGGGGTTATATTTAACAATTATATTTGCGGTATGAGGCTTTTTTATTCAGTTGTAATTTTCATTATATTTCACTCTTTTGTGTTTGGGCAAAACACAATACTTGATTCTACAGCTGTTGATAATAGATATAGAGAAGATCAATTTTACGTTTCAGTTACCTATAATTTATTGGGGAGTAGGCTCAACGGTATATCTCAAAATGGGTTTTCCAGCGGTTTTCATATTGGCTTTATAAGGGACATGCCCTTGAATAAAAACAGGAATGTTGCATTAGGTATTGGATTAGGGATTTCTACAAACTCATATAACCAAAACCTTCTCATTTCGGAAAATGCCAATCAATCCCTTGAGTATTCAATTCTAGATAAAAAGACGACATCCTTTAGTAAAAATAAATTTACGACTTATCTTCTGGAAATTCCATTGGAGTTGAGATGGCGTACTTCTACAGCACTTGATTATAATTTTTGGAGGATATATTCTGGGTTTAAATTGAGTTATTTGGTGCATAACTCTTCTAAGTTTAAAAGTAGTGAGGGAGACATTTTATTGTCAAATATCAGTGATTTTAATACCCTTCAGTACGGACTAACCATTAGTGCTGGCTATTCCAATATCAATGTTCATTTTTATTATGCCCTCAATGATATTTTCAAGAATAGTGCAAACATCGAAGGACAGTATATTAGAATGAATGCAGTTAAAATAGGCTTAATTTACTATATACTATAGCCAATAATTTAACATAATGAGTTGAGGGACCAACCCAATAAAAAAGCCCATAATCAATTCTATAGTTGAATGTGCTTTTAGATGCAATCTGGATGTAGCAATGGCACCCATAATAACACACATGGCTGCAATAGTGCCATTGATATTGATTTTAAAATGAATGCCAATAGCGACTATAAACATAAATAAGCCAGATGAAGCAATCATGTGAATACTTACCTTAAATTTTAATAAAGCTAACATTAAACAAGCCAATGTAGAGCATAAAATTCCGATAAAGAAAAAATAAAGTTCAGGAATTTCATTTTGTGTCAGGACCCTTTTTAAAATAAGGATGACGATTGTACAATTTAAAATTAAAGGCCATATACGCTCCTTTGTGGTTTCAAGATAAAAAGAGTTAATTTTATTTATGGTTTTTAGCAGATAAAATAAAAGTATGGGAAGTACTAATGTTAAAATGCCTATCGAAAACAATTTTGCCTTAATTGTAAAATCTGGTATAAAGCGCGGTGATTTTGAAAAATAAAACAACACCCCTAAAAATGGCATGATTAAAGGATGAAAAATAAACGAGATACTTTTAAGTATACGGTGCATCATATCTTTTTGCGTAATCGAGCCACAGGAATGTCCAACTGCTCTCTATATTTGGCAACGGTGCGCCGTGCAATGGGATAGCCTTTTTCAAGAAGTATAGAAGCTAATTTTTCATCGGTTAAAGGTTTCCTTTTGTTTTCATCTTCAATAACCGTTTCAAGAATTTTTTTGATTTCTCGGGTCGAAACTTCTTCGCCTTGATCATTGGTCATGGATTCTGAGAATAATTCCTTGATTAGTTTAGTACCATAAGGCGTATCCACATATTTACTATTGGCAACGCGGGACACCGTAGACACATCCATATCAATTTCATCAGCTATATCTTTCAGTATCATTGGTCTTAACTTGCGCTCATCACCAGTTAAAAAATAATCTCTTTGATAATGCATAATGGCACTCATGGTCACGAAAAGGGTTTGTTGACGTTGCTTTATGGCCTCTATAAACCATTTGGCGGCGTCAAGTTTTTGTTTAATGAACATCACCGCATCTTTTTGTGATCTACTTTTATCGGTAGCTTCCTTGTAACCTTTAAGCATATTAGTGTATTCTCTTGACACATGAAGTTCCGGTGCATTTCTACCATTTAAGGTCAACTCTAACTCACCTTCAGTGATTCTTATAGCAAAATCAGGCACAACATGTTCCACTATTTTGGTATTACCGGCATAGGATCCTCCAGGTTTTGGATTTAGGTGTTCAATTTGATCAATAGCTCCCTTTAATTGTAGCTCGGTAATGTCAAATTTTTGGAGTAATTTTTTGTAATGCTTTTTTGTGAATTGTTCAAAAGCTTTGTCTATAATATCTATGGCAAGTTCAACATCGGGATGTTTTTCTTTACGATGTAATTGAATACTTAAACATTCTTGTAGGTTTCTTGCCCCAACTCCAGCCGGGTCTAACTGGTGAACAATATGCAAAACCTTTTCTACAGCTTTTTCAGTGGTAAAAATGTTTTGAGTAAACGCCAAATCATCTACAACATCAGGTAATGAACGTCTAATATAGCCGCTTTCGTCAACGCTGCCCACTAAAAATTCTGCGATATCATATTCTTCATCTGTAAGCGAAAAGGTGTTTAATTGACTTGTTAAATGTTGTGTAAAGGAAATACCTGAAGCATAAGGGATATCCTTTTCTTCGTCATCAGTACTGTAATTATTGGCTTGGGTTCTATAATCTGGAACTTCATCATCACTTAAATATTCATCCACATTGATATCATCAGATCCAATGGACTCACTATCATCATAGTCATCAGCAGAGTTGTCAAATTCGTCATAATTATCATCAAACTCATCAGTAGTTTCCTTATCGGTTTCCAAAGCTGGATTTTCTTCTATTTCTTGTTTTAAACGCTGCTCAAATGCTTGTGTTGGCAACTGAATCAATTTCATTAATTGAATCTGCTGCGGAGATAATTTTTGCGATAATTTAAACTGTAAATACTGCTTGAGCATATATTTAAATAATTAATCTATTAAAGATATAAAAACAATTTTAAAAGACCTGTCGGGTTTTTAAAACCCACAGGTCTAAATGTAATGCTAATATATTATAAAAAATCGCCAAAGATTGCTATAAATCTATGGGATGATAATGCTATTAAAATTCAGCATTTTGTGGTGTCCTAGGATATGGTATCACGTCCCTAATATTGCCCATGCCAGTTACGAACATGACCAATCGTTCAAAACCAAGTCCAAAGCCAGAATGTACAGCAGTACCGTATTTACGAAGATCCAAGTACCACCAAAGTTCTTTTTCATCAATGTCCAATGCTTTCATTTTAGCTCTTAAAACGTCCAAACGCTCTTCACGCTGTGAACCTCCAACAATTTCACCAATTCCAGGAAATAATATATCCATGGCCCTAACTGTCTTGCCATCTTCATTTAAGCGCATATAGAAGGCTTTTATATTTGCTGGATAGTCAAATAATATCACTGGACATTTAAAATGTTTTTCCACCAGAAAACGCTCATGCTCACTTTGCAGGTCTGCGCCCCATGTTTCAATGATATAATTGAATTTCTTTTTCTTATTGGGGTTTGAATTGCGTAAAATATCTATGGCTTCAGTATAACTTACGCGCTTATAATTGTTGTTTACAACAAACTTAATTTTTTCAATCAAACTCATCTCGCTGCGTTCAGCCTGTGGCTTTACTTTTTCTTCATCCAACAATCGGTTTTCAAGAAACTCTAAATCATCACTATTGTTGTCCAATACATATTTTAAAATGTATTTAGTGAAATCTTCGGCCAAATCCATGTTTCCGGCCAAATCCATAAACGCTACTTCGGGTTCTATCATCCAGAATTCTGCCAAATGACGCGATGTGTTAGAATTTTCCGCCCTAAAGGTTGGCCCAAAGGTGTAAACCTTGCCCAATGACATAGCATAAGTTTCAGCTTCTAACTGACCCGAAACAGTAAGGTTGGTTTCTTTACCAAAAAAATCTTCTTTATAATTTACATTTTTTTGATCATCCAAAGGAGGATTTTTAGCATCCAATACACTGACCCTAAACATTTCACCAGCACCTTCAGCATCGCTACCTGTTACGATTGGGGTATGCATATAATAAAATCCGTTCTCGTTAAAATATTTGTGAATGGCAAATGATAAGGAAGAGCGTAAACGCATAATGGCGCTAAAGGTGCTTGTACGTGTACGTAAATGCGCATTTTCGCGTAAAAATTCGAAGGAATGTTTTTTTGGCTGAATAGGATATGTTTCTGGATCGGAATCTCCTAAAATCACTAGTGAATTCACTTGAATTTCGACCTGTTGCCCTTTTCCTAGACTTTCAACAAGTTGCCCTTTAATATGAACCGATGCACCAGTTGTTATGCGCTTTAATGTGGTTTCATCGGTATTTTCAAAATCGACTACACATTGAATATTATGTATTGTAGAACCATCATTTAAAGCGATAAAGCGATTTGCTCTAAATGTTCTTACCCAACCTTTTACCTCAATATCGTGTAAAGCACTATTTTTAGATAATAATTCTGCAATGGAATGAATCTTCATGGTTAAAAATTTTGAATGCAAAGATAAAAAAAGCCATTCGGCTTCCAAGCACCAAATCTTTAAATTCCAAGTTTTAGTTTCTGAATATTTGTGTTCGGAATTTAATTTTTTTGGATTTCGTTATCCGTTTCATCTTCTTCAGGAAAAATATTGATCGCTGGCTCTTTTAAAACTTCCTTATTGGCAATTTTCCTTTCCAGTGATAACAACAGTGAAGGGAGCAGCAATAAATTAGATAACATGGCAAACAATAAGGTGGTTGAAACCAATGCGCCTAAGGCAACGGTTCCCCCGAAACTTGAAATGGTAAAAACTGAAAATCCAAAGAACAATACAATAGAGGTATAAAACATGCTAATTCCAGTTTCGCGCAATGCAGCATAAACCGATTTTCTGATTTTCCAGTGATTGGCCTGCAGTTCCTGCCTATATTTTGCCAAAAAGTGAATGGTATCGTCCACCGATATTCCAAAGGCAATGCTAAAGACCAAAATGGTTGAAGGTTTTATGGGTACTCCTAAATATCCCATAAGTCCTGCCGTAATAATGAGGGGAATGATATTTGGAATAAGGGATACGATAATCATTCTGAAAGACCGAAACATATAAGCCATAAATAACGAAATTAACAAAATGGCCAATGTCAATGATATCGCCAGGTTTTTTACCAGATATTTAGTCCCTTTTTGAAATAACAACGCTTTACCGGTCATGATTACATTATACTGTTCCTTTGGAAAAACCTTGTCTATTTTATTTTGAAGATTCTCTTCAATACGCTCCATTTTATCGGTTCCAATATCTTTCATAAAGGTTGTGATTCGCGCATATTGTCCTGTACTGTCCACGAAATTATTAAGCAAATTGGTGTTGGTTGATGAGTTTTTAGCGTAGGATAGAATAAAGCTGTTCTCTTGACTTGTAGGAAGCTGATAGTATTTTGGATTGCCATTATAATAGGCCTGTTTGGAATATTTAGCCAAAGCTACTACAGAAATAGGTCTGGAAAGCTCAGGGGTTTCTATTATGAGTTCTTCAAGGTCGTCCATGCGTTTGAGAGTGCTCAATTTCATGACTCCTCTTTTACGTTTGGTATCTACCATAATCTCTAAAGGCATGATTCCATTAAATTCCTTTTCAAAAAAACGAATGTCCTGAAAAAATTCTTTGTTTTTTGGCATATCTTCTATTAAACTACCCGAAATTTTGATTTGATAAATACCAATAATACTTACGACCAGTAATATAAGAGACGTGGTATAAATAGCAATTTTGCGTTCTTTCACCATTCGCTCCGTCCAATCAACAAAGCGACCAATCCAGCGTTTGTTTAAATGTTCCAAGTGCCGTTCTTTTGGATAAGGTGAATAGGAATATATTATTGGTACAAGCAATAAGCATAAAATAAAAATTCCCAATATACTCAAGGATGCTACAATCCCAAATTGTTTTAATATTGTGCTTTCTGTTAAAATAAAGGTTGCAAAACCAGAAGCCGTGGTGACATTGGTCATCAGGGTTGCATTGCCAATTTTCATAATGACCCTTTGCAATGATTTTGCTTTATTGCCATGAGATTTTACCTCATGCTGATATTTATTGATCAGGAAAATGCAGTTGGGAATACCAATAACAATAATTAAAGGAGGGATCAAAGCGGTCAACACTGTAATTTCATAGTTTAGGAGACCGATAATTCCGAAAGTCCACATAACACCAACGCAAACCGTTAACAATGAAATAATTGTAGCCCTGATCGACCTGAAAAAGAAAAAGAAAATAAGGGAAGTGACGAATAAGGCAGCACCGATGAAAATCCCGATTTCATCCACAATGTTTTGAGCATTTAAAGTACGTATGTAAGGCATTCCTGAAACTCTAACATCAAGATTATAGGCTTTTTCAAATGCTTCAACTTTACTTTCCAAGACATCAATAATAAAGTCCTTTCGGGCGGAGGTATTTACAATATCCTTGTTGAGATAAAGAGCGGTTCGGATCGTTCTGGTTTCTTTATTGAACAGAAAATTATCATAAAAGGGGTATTGCTCAAAGAGTTCTTTCTCAAGAGTTTTTATTTGCGCTATGGTATTTATAGAGTCTTTTATGAATGGTTCTAGATCAAACCTTTCCTCACTGTTGTTTTTTACAAGTTTTTGTAAATCTTTTATTGATATAACCGCCTCAACTTCGCTATACTGTTTAAAATCTTCACAAAATTTGTTCCAGGCATTGAGTTTTTCGACTGTAAAAAGTGTAGAATCTTTAACACCAAGAATTACAAGGTTGCCTTCTTCACCAAAGATCTTTAAAAATTCATTATAAGTAACGTTAATGGGATTATCATCGGGCAATAAATTGGCTTCAGTGTAGGTAAAGCGCATATTTTTCCATTGATAACTAAAAAAAAGTGTAGCTAAAAGGATGGTGATTAAAATAGTAATTTTGTTACGCAAAATCAGTCGTGCAACAACTTCCCAGAAATTGGTTGTTAAAAGTTTAAACATACCTTTGTAAAAGAGCGACAAAGGTAGAAAAAACCTAAAGACTAGCTAACTATATTCAGGATAATAATGCTTTAAAGGGTGACGTTAAAAGTAAACTTAAAGGCAATATTATCCTCTACTTTTGGCAAGTGATACGCGCCATATCTATAAGCGAAACTAATACCAAAGCCAAATAGCAATTTATTGATTTCGAAGCCGGCTTCAGAATAGCCTTTGTTAAGTGTTCCGAAACTCATATTTTGGTGTCGTTCTATATTGTTCATATTGCCTATGGCAAAGCGTGAAATCAATACTAGTTGTGGCCTGTAGCGTTCAGTAATTTTAAAGGGTCTGATATAATGTTTCAGCTGAAGTGTGGCAAAACGATCAGAGAAAAATTCATTAAAAAACATGGTTTCAAAACTATTGATTCCCGCCACCGAAAAACGTTGTAAAATGGTTTCTTTATTAATATTGTTTGGATAAGCATGGTACAAATGGGTTAACGGTGTTTTTCCAATAGCAATTCCAGAAGTTAGGTTAACTTCAGTGGAAACAACATCATTATAATTTAATTTATAGAGCGTTCTGAAGTCTGTTTTAAAAAAACTAAAATCCCCGTTAATGACATCTTTAAAACTTTTGGTCAGTTGAAGTGTGAATTGAGGATAACCTTCTGAAATTTCAATAGATTTTTCATTAACTACTTCATATTTTAGAAAAGGAATCCATTGTAAAGATAATTTGGTCATACTGATATCAAAATTGTCATAACTATTACCGTTAACCACAAAAGTATAATCATAGGTAGGATCAATTTTACTAAGGGCAAATTGTAATTCTGAAAGCAAGCCCGTGGAAAACTTATGTTCTATACTAATGGCTTTGGTTATTTGCCTTTGGAACAGATCGATATTGAGCAAACGGGGTTCAAAGAATGAAAAAAAACGTTTGTCGGTTAAAAAAGCTGAACTTCCTGTTTCTTGTAAATCATCGGTATACGAAAAGTTGATCCAAGTTTGTGTTTCTGGTGCAATCCTAAATCCCGCACCAACACCGTATTTAAAACCATGATCCCTAAATCCATAAACCAAATAACCGTTGATCCTATATTTTTCAGAAAAGTTTCCATTGGTAATACCTCCCAATCCTGTTCTAAAACCCTCATATTGATTGTACTTTATAAGATAGCGTAAGTCTAGGTTAAAGAATTTAGTTGGAAAATAACCGTTGCCCAACTGTTTTAAAAATTCAGCTTTTTTTTGGGTATCGTTTTCAACCTTGATTGTGTCATTGGAAATAGAACTCGATTGAGACTGAGCAGGAGCGATGCAAAGGATTAAGAAAAGAATTGCACAGTACGTTTTCATTAATGGTTTATATGTTTTTGGCAATGAATAAAAAAAGCGACATGTTGCCGCTTTTAGCCTATACTGTCATAATTTCTTTTTCTTTGACTTCTAAATAGTGATCAACCTTCTTAACGTATTTATCGGTCATTTCTTGTATGTCAATTTCCGCATTTTTTTGTAAATCTTCCGAAACGTGGTCTAATTTCTTGATCTCAGTATTGGCATCCTTACGAGCACTCCTAACACCAATTTTGGCATCTTCGGCTTCGGCTTTGGCTTGCTTTACAAGATCACGTCTTCGTTCTTCAGTTAAAGGAGGCACATTAATGATAATGGTTTCACCGTTGTTCATGGGGTTAAAACCTAGATTTGCTATTTGAATACCTTTTTCAATCTCTTGAAGCATACTTTTTTCCCAGGGTTGCACTGTAATGGTCCTCCCGTCAGGTGTATTGACATTTGAAACTTGGTTTAAAGGCGTTTGTGATCCGTAATAATTAACCATCACACTTCCCAACATGGCAGGACTTGCTTTACCTGCCCTAATATTTACAAATTGTTTTTCGAGATGTTTAATAGCGTTATCCATGGCCTCTTC
>JBBKXS010000020.1:0-18334 GCA_037969605.1 Flavobacteriaceae bacterium | reverse complement strand
AGTAGTACCAACTTGATTTTACCAGTTAACAGTCAAGATATTTCATTTACAATTAGTGGAATTGACCAAGTAACAGGTGGAAAACCAAGCAACAGATATATAGACCTTGTAAGTGTTTCTTATGTTGACGGAAACAACAACACGCAAGCTGCAGGCACATTCAGTGGTGCCAATGTTAGTTCAGCAAATATTAGTATAACTGGACAGGTTAAATCCATTACGGTAAGCCTTGCAGACGGTTATGACGGTAATGCTGGTGTTACGATGAGCGTGAATTTAGGAGTTGTGACCTATTGTGTTCCAAATAGCCCAGCCGCAAGATATTCTGGCAGCACCAAAGAAAACACAACCTCCTTAGGTGAAACTATCAAAATTTATCCTAATCCCGTTTCATCTGAACTGATAGTAGAACGATTAGGTTCAAATTCAAAAGTTAATATTTCAATGTATAACATTTCCGGTCAATTAATAAAACAAATTGATATGCAAACCAACAGACAGGTAATTAATGTTGAGAAATTTGCCAAAGGACTCTATCTATTACGTTTAACAAATGAAAATGGAGAGGTTCTTAAAATTGATCGTATTATAATTAAATAAGTAAGAATGTATTTAAAATTTAAAAAAGCACTAAACAAAAATTTAGTGCTTTTTTATAACAATAAATCCTTCAAATAATATTTTTGAAAATGACCTCGAATGAATAAAAATTATATGACTATGTTTTTATAAAATAGTATGATTTATGCATTTCATCGTTATTTTTTGCACTTTATGGAGATTTATTCAAATATTTTCTTACATTTGATTTTTTAAAAACAATTAAATCTTTAAACACTAACTAACAATTATTCTTTAAACTCTGACAATATTATGATTACTACTAAATTAAAAGTTCAGATTACAACTAAAATTAGCCTCTACCTATTCGTTTTCATTATTGGTTTTACAAGTTATGCTCAAGGAACCTTAGCGATTACAGGAAATGGAAATTCCGTTTTAACAGGATCAGCCAATTCTCCTGCCGTTAACAATAATACCAATTTTGGAGATGTAGAAATTGGGAGCAACAAAGCCAATACATTTGTATTGGATAATACTGCAACTGGAGGAAGTACAGCCAACCAACTTACCGGTATGAGCGTAGCTATAAGTGGCTCAACAGACTTTACTCCTACAAATTCAAATCTTGGAAATCTAAAAGGAAATGACACACCTATTAATCATATCATAACATTTACGCCAAGTTCTTCAGGAATTAAATCTGCCACGGTTACTATAACATTTACGACTGGAACAAACTCACCTTTTACCTTTACAGTTCAAGGGAATGGTGTGGCTCCTACCCCTGAAATTGAGATTACCAATAGCGGAAGTACCATAATAAACAATGGTGGAAATTTTGACTTTGGAACCATTTCTCCGGGCTCCTCGGCATCAGAAATATTTTCAATCAAAAATGTTTCCAATGGAAGCACAACCTTGAATTTAACAGGCTCTCCAATCGTAGATATAAGTGGCGATAGCGAATTTACAATTACTGCTCAGCCAAGTGGAACTTCTATTATTGGAGGAAATAACTTGACATTTACCGTAAAATATAACCCACTTGCAATTGGCGGCCCACATACTGCTACCATCAGCATTGATAATGATGACCCTGATGGTTCTGAAAATCCTTATACGTTTACGGTTCAAGGTATCGGAAACAATGTAACCTATACTCCAACAACGGATGGCCCAGATTGGATGGTAACGAATATAACTTCAAATTTAGAACTCAACAATCCTAATACCATTATTTATGGTCCAGACAACCAATTGTGGATCACTGAACGTGTTGGTAAAAAGGTTGTTAAAATTGACCCTGTACTAGGTGGTGCAAAAACAACCATGTTAGATCTAACAGGTGTTGTTTACCAAACCGGAGGTCAGGATGGACTAATGGGTATGGCCATACATCCAGACCTATATGCAGATGTGACAACTACAACCAATAATTATGTGTATCTCGCTTATACTTATAACTCAAGTGGCCGAAAACTTCGAATCGCTCGTTATACCTATAATTACAATAGCGGCAATGGTTTTTTAAACAGTGGCAGTGCTACAACTATACTTGAAGGTTTTGATGCTAGTAACGATCATAACTCAGGGAAACTTCAAATAGGTCTAGATATGAAATTGTACTATACTGCTGGTGATCAAGGGTACAACCAGTTTGCCAATGCCTGCTTCGAAATTAGGGCACAATACTTGCCGACTAGTGGAGGTCAAACCCAGACTTCAATTGCTGATAAGGCCGAATATAAAGGAAAAATATTAAGAATAGAATTAGATGGTACCATTCCACCTGATAACCCAACACTTGGTGGTTTTCAAACCCATATTTATACTTATGGACATCGAAACCCGCAAGGTTTGGTATTTGGAAATGATGGTACCTTATACTCTTCGGAACACGGTGCCAAAGTTGATGATGAACTAAATATTATTTATGCAGGTAAAAACTATGGCTGGCCTAACATTGCTGGTTATTATGATGATCAAGCTTATGGTTATTGTAATTGGTCAAGTTCTGGTAGTTGTAACCCAGGCAGTTTTAGTGACCACAACTGCCCTGTTGATGTAACACCCATTTCAGAATCCGACCCTGTTAATGATGCTATTTTGCCAAATTTCCAGCCTCCTATCGGAACATATAATAGCACGGTAAGTGTTGACCCTTCAGGAGGCTTTTTGACTTGGCCAACGGTAGCGCCAGCAAGTTTAGATATTTATGAAGCAGGACTTATTCCTGATTGGAATAAATCTTTGTTGATACCCACATTAAAGCGAGGTACTATTTTTAGGGCAAAACTAAATGTAACTGGTGATGGATTGGAAAGTCAAATTTATGAAGAATTTCATTCGTCAAATGATCGTTATAGAGATGTTGCATTTGATCCAGACGGAATTACATTATATGCAATCACCGATTCCAGTGGTAGTACTTCAGGACCATCGGGAACAGCACCACAAACTTTGGTCAATCCTGGTGTGGTGATGAAAATTCAATATACTGGTGTAACATTAAATAGCAATGCTATTGAAACAGAATCTTTTACATTTAATTTGGTACCCAACCCAGCTTCTGATAGTTTTAAATTGCGATTTCATTCGAATTACGAGTCTTCAAATGTCAATATCGAAATTATTGACATTCAAGGAAGAATGGTGAAACAACTAAAAGCCGTTTCCAGCAATATCATAATATCTACAAGTACTTTTAGCAATGGCCTTTATTTTGTAAAAATTGTAGATGAAAGTCGAAAAGCTCTTAGGATTAAAAAGCTCATTGTAAAACATTGAAAATAGGCTAAATTTTCAAAATAAATTCGGTCATATTCACTTAAATGTTAATAAAAAATGTATTTCAACGATTAAATTTGCATTTTAAAGATAATTAACCCACTTTTACTCAAATATTTAGTCCCAAACTAAAAATTTAACCGCGTATGAAAAATTTTACTCTGACAATCCTTGGGCTTTTTTTAATGCTCTTTTCGAACAATTTGTTTTCTCAACAAATTGGTGTTACAGGTAACGGTAATGCAATTACAGATGTTTCTGCAAATTCACCCGCAACTACAAACTGGACAGATTACCAATCAGCTACTTCCAGAACTTTTGTAATCACTAATGTTCAAAGTGGACCGGCATCAACATTAATCTTAACAAGCATCACGCTTTCTAACACCACTAATTTTACAATTACAACCAATCCTGCACCCACTACTTTGGCGAAAGGTGTTTCCACTAATTTAATCATACAATTAAATACATTAACTGCGGGCACTTACACCTCAACAGTTTCTATTGCTAACAATGCAACAAACGATCCCAATAATGTTTGGACCTTTACCATAAGGGCAGTTAGAGCACCTGAAATTGATATTCAAAGTAATGCCATATCAATAGTTGATGGCGATACAACACCATCGGTAACCGATAATACCGATTTTGGGACTGCGTTTATAGGAACTCCAGTAACCAAAACATTTACAATACTAAATACGGGTAATGCAACATTAAATTTAACTGGAGCTTCACCCTATGTTGCCATTTCGGGAGCAAACGCTGCCGATTTTTCGGTCACAGTGATTCCATCAGCTTCAATTGCATCTGCAGGCAGTACGACCTTTAATATTAGGTTCAATCCAGCTACAGCAGGAGTTAAAACAGCAACATTGACCATTGCCAATAATGATAGTGATGAAAATCCCTATGACTTTAGTATAAAAGGAACAGCACTTACACCTGGTCCAGAAATCAATATTTTAAGTAATGCCACAAACATTGTTGATGGTGATACTACACCATCGGTAACCGACAACACCGATTTTGGTTCTACATTTATAGGAACACCAGTAACCAAAACTTTTACTATACAAAATTTAGGAAATGCGGCATTAAATTTAACTGGAGCTTCTCCTTATGTTGCCATTTCGGGAGCAAACGCTTCCGACTTTTCTGTTACTGTAATACCAGCAGCTTCTATAGCAGCCTCTGGCAGTACAACCTTTAATATTAGGTTCAATCCAGCTACTGCAGGAGTTAAAAACGCAACCTTGACCATTGCCAATAATGATAGTGACGAAAACCCATATGATTTTAGTATAAGAGGAACTGCGGTTACACCTGCTCCAGAAATCAATATTCTGGGAAATGGTCTAACCATAGTTGACGGGGATACAACCCCAACAACAGCAGATCATACCGATTTTGGTCCTGTCGATATTACAGCAAGTACATTGGTACGTACCTTTACCATACAAAATTTAGGAAATGTAGCCTTAAGTTTAACTGGTGCTTCACCATATGTTGTTATTTCGGGAGCAAACGCTGCCGACTTTTCAGTAACGGCAATTCCATCAAATTCCATTGCGGCCAGTGGTAGTACAACC
Source organism: Flavobacteriaceae bacterium (assembly GCA_037969605.1). Lineage (GTDB taxonomy): Bacteria > Bacteroidota > Bacteroidia > Flavobacteriales > Flavobacteriaceae > Geojedonia. Next base: position 13,388 of record JBBKXS010000020.1, on the reverse strand, counting down.
TTTAATATAACTTTCGACCCTAGTGCGATTGGTTTAAGAACAGCAACACTCACAATAGCTAATAATGACAGTGATGAAAACCCATATGATTTTGTCATAAGGGGCTATGGAATGAATGGATCACAGGATATCAATGTACAAGGAGGTTCTCCTTTAACCAATATTCCTATAGGAGATACAACACCAACAACAGCAAAAGGCACCGAATATGGCAATTCAGATGTGGGACTTGGTTATGTAAAATCGTTTACTATTGAAAACACATATTCTGGTGGAGGTCCAAATACAACCTTAACAGTAAACAGTATAACAGTTTCAGGTACCAATGCAGCCGATTTTGTGGTAACCAATTCTATAACTACTATCGCTAAAAGTTCTTCAGCTACGTTTACAATAACTTTTACTCCTAGTGCTTTGGGATTAAGAACTGCAACCATTACTATAAATAGTGATGATGGTGATGAAACACCTTGGACCTTTAAAGTACAAGGAACAGGTGTGGCACCAGCTCCCGAAATCGATGTAAGAGGATTAGGGATTAGTATTGTAACTGGAGATACAACACCTGTTACGACAGACAACACCAGTTGGGGTACCGTAGGTACAGGCTCATCAACAGCTCATACATTCAACATTCATAATACTGCACATGTTACCAGTACATTAATTATTAGCCAAGGAGTGAATATCACATTTAGTAGTAACCCATCTGGTTACTTTAGCGTTACATCACAACCTGCTCAAAACAGTACCATTGCAGGAGGATCGAACCTAACATTCAATATCACTTATAACCCATTGGCAAACGGTACACATACGGCTATTATAAGCATTAATAACAATGACAGTAACGAAAACCCATATACGTTTACCATAACAGGTACTTCATTTACTCCGGCACCTGAAATAAAAATAATGGGTGGAGCATCAGTGGAAATTGTAGATGGCGATACGACACCCAGCAATCTTGATAATACCAATTTTGGTACTGTAAATAGTGGGAATACCGTACAAAGAACGTTTACTATTGACAATAGTGCAGGTACTGCAGCATTAACAATCTCAAGCATCACATTATCAAATACGACCAATTTTTCCATTACAGGTACAGCATATAGTTCTCCCGTAGCTGCTGGTGGAAGTACCACATTTAGTATCACTTATACGGCACCTGCCATTGGTACACAACAATGTACGGTAACAGTCAATAACAATGACTCCAATGAAGGAGTTTATGACTTTGTTATTGAAGGTACTTCAGTACAATTATTTTACGATAGTGACAACGATGGCATTTTTGACAATATCGATATCGATGATGATAATGATGGCATCATAGATTCTGAAGAACAAAATTCCTGTATTACATCGCCTATTTCCTATTCAGTAAATTATAAGTTCCTTGAAGAAACCTTTGGAGCTGGCAATCGTACAACCATTAATACAACATACGCAGCCATTTCAAGTTATTGTTATGAAGACGGTACTGTAGGGACCAATACTGGCCCATGCCCTTCTCTATCGAGTATAGACCTTAATGATGGTGAATATGTGGTTTACCATAAAGCAAGTAATGGAGATGGCACTAACCAAACACCAAATAATGAAGTCGCCAGTTGGGCCGATCAATACTGGTATACTGGAGAAGACCATACTTCTGGTGATACTAATGGTAGGATGGCCATGTTCAATGCGTCCTATGATCCCGGTATTTTTTATACAGCGCATATTAGTGGGTCATTATCCAATGTTCCTATAACTTATAGTTTCTGGGTACTTAACCTAGATACTGAAGCTGCCCCTTGCGTTTTTGGTGGTGGGACCTGCTCAGGACCTGGACCTGGAGGAGCAAGGTTACGACCTAATATTAAAGTGGAGTTTCAGGACATGAGCGGTAACGTTTTAACCAATTTGGCAACCAGTTCTCCGGCTGTTATAACTACTGGAGATATTGCTCCTTCCAAAAATGGAGACCCTTTGTTTAGTTGGCATCAATTTACAGCCAACCTAACCTTAGGCGTTACTGAATTTCAAGTTATTTTTACCAATAACAATACTGGTGGTTTAGGTAATGACGTGGCATTGGACGATATTGAAATCAAACAAACACTATGCGATTTTGACAATGACGGTATTGCCGATATATTTGATCTTGATGATGATAATGATGGTATTCCAGATATTGTAGAAATTGGTTTAGGTAATCTAAGCAACGGAACTGGCAAAATGGATGTTGCTTGGGTAGATGCCAATGGTAACGGATTACATGATTTAGCAGAAGGTAATATACCCTTGGATTCTGATGGTGATGGTGTTCCAAATTATCATGATTTAGATAGTGACAACGACGGTATTTTTGACGTAGATGAATCTGGAGCTGGAAACTCTGGTAACGCTACTTTTCAAAACGGTGATGGTGACATTAACGGTGATGGTGTTGGTGATGGTCCAGAGTCGGAAGCCTTTAGACAAAAAGATGTTTATGGAAATGGTGTTCCCGAATATTATGGTGATGGTATATTGGATATTTATGATTTTCATAGTAGTGCCAATAATTATACGGCAGCTTATGGTAATAATTCACAAGGTACCGTGTCAGGAACTGTATTTTATGTAAAGGATACTGATGGCGATGGTATTCCTGATTATATAGATTTAGACTCCAATAATGACGGCATTTTCGACATTGCTGGAACTTTATATGCCAGTTTAGATGCCAATAATGATGGGGTTATTGATGATACTACAGATACTGATGGCGATGGAATTGTGGACTTATTTGATACCAATGATAATCTTTTTGGATCACCAAGAGATTTAAATCGTAAACTCCATTTATATTTTGACGGACGTAATGATTATGCCAAGGATACCAATGTCATCAATTCATGGGGTGAAGGAACCCTAATGTCCTGGATAAAAATTGATCCAACAGCTACAGGAATACAAACCATAGTTGGTCAGGATGCATTTTATATACAGCTAAACTCTAATAAAAGCATTACAGCCTATGCTAACGGTTATACCTTGACAAATGGAGCTTCATTGACTACAAATCAATGGATACATGTCGGGGCAACCTATAAAAACGGAAGTTATAAACTTTACATCAATGGATTGGAAGTTTCTAGCAATATGTCTGTTACAGGAGGATTGCCCGCAGATGCTTCCAGTTTTACACTTGGAAGAAAACCAGATACTAGCACGAATTATTTTAAAGGATATCTGGACGAAGTTCGCTTGTTCAATAAATCATTATCTGATAATGAGTTCCAAAAAATGGTATATCAGGAAGTTGAAAATAACAGTGGTACAACAAAGGGCTGTATCGTACCTAGAAACGTTACAGATTTTGTAAGCGAATTGACCATTACACCATTACCTTGGACGAATCTAAAAAGGTATTTTAGAATGGATGCCTATAAAGATGATATTATTGATGATTTGACCACGGCAAGTATCGATGTGGGTTCAGGTGCTAAAATATATAATACCAAAATAATCGATGTACAAACTGCCCCGCTTCCGTTTATCACACAACAAAGTGGTGATTTGGCAACAGCAGTAAATATTGCCGCTTATGGTGTAAACGGTGCAGACGCCGTTACTTACGATTGGTCCATAGTAAAAATCAAACATAATAATGTGACTTATGGTTCAAATCAAAAACATTTGGGCTTAATCATTGATCAACAAGATGCAAGCTCAAATCCAATTACCTTCAGAGTTCAAAGTGATTCTCAACTTAACGTAAGTTGGTATTTAAAACTGGATGGAAAAATTGACCTTGAAGGTGAGTCTCAATTAGTACAAGGGGCCGATAGTCAGCTGGATGTCACCAGTGCAGGGAACATAGAAAGGGATCAACAAGGTACACGAGACTTATTTACCTATAATTATTGGTCATCACCTGTTGGCGTAAGCAATATTGTGTCCAACAATAACAATTACACCTTGCCAAATGTACTTAAAGATGGGACCAATGCAGCTTCACCTGCTGCAATAACGTTCTTGACTTCTGGGTATAATGGCGCCGTTGGACCACCACTTAAAATAGCGGATTATTGGATATGGAAATATGCCAATCAACCTGCAAATAATTATTCATCTTGGCAACATGTACGCAGTACAGGTTCAATCTTGGCTGGAGAAGGGTTCACTATGAAAGGTGTCACCAATACCAGTGGTAACATCGTTCTCGAACAAAATTATGTTTTAAACGGAAAACCAAATAATGGGAATATTTCCCTGACCTTGGCCGCAAATAACGACTATTTGATAGGAAACCCCTATCCTTCAGCTTTGGATGCTGATGAATTTATTAAGGATAACATTAGCAATATGGAAACCAATGGTCGAAACACTAGTGGTAACGTTATAAATGGAGCCTTATATTTTTGGGATCATTTTGCCAGTAGTACGCATGTACTAGCTGAATATCAAGGTGGTTATGCTACCTATACCCTCATGGGAGGTACGGCAGCAATTTCTAATGATGCTAGAATCAATGCTACAGGAGGTATAGGAACCAAAATCCCTGAACGCTACATTCCAGTTAGTCAAGGATTCTTTGTGTCTTCAGTTTTGGATGCTGGACTTGTTGGGTTGACTCAACCTGTAGTTGGCGGGACCATTCTGTTTAAAAACAGTCAGCGTATATTTAAAAAAGAGGCCGTTACAGGTTCTAATACGGGATCGGTATTTTTAGGAGTAAATCCTGGATCTTCAAAAGAGCAGATTGCTGAAGAAACATCTTCTGAAACAGCGAAAATTATTGATGCCCGACAAAAAATAAGATTGATGTTTGACTCTCCCAAAGGTTATCACCGAGAGTTGATGGTAGGGGTTGATGAAAACGCTTCAAATAATTTTGATTTAGGATACGACGCCCCATTAATTGAAAGCAATAAAGAAGACATGTTTTGGCAATTCAATAACACTAAATTCACTATTCAAGCCGTCGACAATTTTGATAAGAAACAAGTGTTACCAATTGGTATTAAAACTAGCAAAGTAGGATTGTCAACAATTCGAATTGAAACCTTGGAAAATATTGAAGATACCTTACAGGTCTATGTTCATGACAAAGATGCAGATACTTATCATAATTTAAGAGAGTCAGCGTTCACTTTTAATTTATCGGCTGGAGAATATCTGAACAAATATGAAATAACTTTCACCACACCAGATGTAAAAGGACAGTCTTTGGGAATTACTGACAATGAATTAAATGCAGTAGAGGTTTACTATTCAAATGAAACTAAAAGTATTGTTTTAGTCAATCCTAATCTTTCTGAAATAAAAAATATAGAGCTTCTAAATATTCTTGGGCAATCTATTACAATCTTTCAAACGGTTGTGCAGCAAAAAATTTCGGAGTATAAAGTCAAAAACTTAAGTTCAGGAACTTATGTTTTAAAAATGAATACTGTAAGCGGTTCAGTATCTAAAAAGGTTTTAGTTAAATAAAATAAGCCCTAAATCTTAACTAAGATCGGCCCCGAAGAAATTCGGGGCTTTTTTATTGGATTATATTGGGTAAGTGAATCAAGAGAGATATTCTTTTACTCTCCAGAAAACACGGTCTTAAGGTTAAAGGAATTACTGGCTCGCTCTGTCCACCATACATTAGCACAACTATTTAGAATTTTAAAGTTCTTATAATTTTATAATTATTGTATTTCGTCGATTTTATTTGTATTTCATGGATTTTTTATTCATTTTTGTTCAAATCTTTAGCCCCAACTAAAAATTTAACCTACTTATGAATTCTACGCAACTTTTTTTAATAAAGTGCAGCCAGCTATCCCTGTCTTTTATATACAGTTTCTGCTTGTTTCAAAATATTAAAAGTTTATAGTTTTCATAAACATATAAAAAAATTATAAACTTAAATTCAAAATTATGAACTTAGAAATTGAATTGCTAAAAATTAAAACATCACTAGAAATAGCTTTATTAAAAATAGAGTTATATGTTATTGAATTACAAATTTTTATACACAACAAAACAGCATAATTAGAATATAAAGTCAAAAACTCAAGTTCAGGAACTTATGTTTTAAAATGCTAACTGAATACGATTCAGAATAAAAGGTTTTAGTTAAATAAATAAGCCCTAAATCTTAACTAAAATTCGACCCCGAAGAAATTCGGGGTTTTTTATTGTAGTGTTTTAGTAAGGGAATCAAGCGATACATTTTGCTGTTCTCCAGACTGCATGTTTTTAAGTGTAAAAGTGTTAGAAGCCAATTCCGATTCACCAACTAAAACAACATAATTTATGTTGCGTTTATTGGCGTAATTGAGTTGTTTTTTCATTTTGGCATCGTCTGGGTACAATTCTACATTAATGTTTTTGGACCTCAATACCTTTATGGCTTTCATGCAGGTCAATGCTTCGGCTTCTCCAAAATTAATAAAAAGCGCTTTTACTGTATTGGTTATGGTTTCTGGAAACAGATTTAAGGCTTCAAGAACTAAATAGATGCGATCCAATCCAAAACTAATACCGACACCACTGACATCCTTAAGTCCGAAAACGCCTGTAAGGTCATCATAACGGCCTCCTCCACCAATGGAACCCATATCGACACCTTTGGGAGCAGAAACTTCAAAAATAGCACCTGTATAGTAGTTTAAGCCGCGAGCTAAAGTCACATCAAGTTCTAAACGTGCTGTTTGTAATTTTAATTCTGAAACGGAACGGTTTATAAACTCCAATTCTTCAATCCCTCTTTTACCTTCATTAGATGAAGTCAAAATGGATTTTAATTGTTCCATTTGGGATTCAAAACTTCCAGAAAGTGTGAACAAAGGTTGCAATTTATCAATTCCAGATTGTGAAATTCCTTTACTTAGCATTTCTTCCTTTACCTTCTCCTCTCCTATTTTATCCAATTTGTCCAAAGCCACGGTAAAATCGATCAATTTATCCTGTGCACCAATTACTTCGGCAATGCCTGATAAAATTTTTCGGTTATTGATCTTTATGGTAACATCCCTAAGTTTTAAAGCGGTAAATACTGAATCATACATTTGCACAAATTCCACATCCTGCCATAGCGAATTAGAGCCTACCACATCGGCATCACATTGGTAAAACTCTCTAAAACGTCCTTTTTGAGGTCGGTCGGCTCTCCAAACGGGTTGGATTTGATAGCGTTTAAACGGAAACTCGATCTCATTTTGGTGTTGCACCACATAACGTGCGAAAGGTACAGTTAAATCGTAGCGGAGAGCTTTTTCAGAAATATGTGAAGTTATTTTGTTGGAGTCCTTTTCAGCGTATAATGGTTCATCAACTTTTGACAAAAAATCTCCAGAATTCAAAATCTTAAAAATCAAGCGGTCACCTTCATCGCCATATTTTCCCATTAAGGTTTCTGAATTTTCAAAACTTGGGGTCTCTATCGGTTGAAACCCAAACAATTCGAACTGTCCCTTTATGATGTCAACTATATAACTGCGTTTTGCGACCTCTTCTGGGTTAAAATCTCTTGTCCCTTTTGGAATACTTGGTTTTTGTGCCATATTTATTCCCCATGCAAATGGGGATCTTTTAGTGTAACATTGTAATTCATCACAAAAATATTATAATTTTTATAGGCATTGCAAGTTATTTTAATTTTATAGTAACTTTATAGGTGTTTAGTAGTCTTATAGTAAATAATCACTAACGTATTTAAAATTGAGCAATGTTTTCATTAGCTAGAGAAAATATTCGAATAGCCTTCGATTCCATCAAAAGTCAACTCCTTCGTACCATTTTAACCGTTTTAATTATTGCCATTGGTATTATGGCGTTAGTTGCTATTTTAAGCTCTGTTTCGGCGCTTGAGAACACCATTTCCAGTGATTTCTCCTCTATGGGCGCCAATACGTTTAACATTCAACGCTATGAATTTGGTACACGACGCCAAAGTGGCAGAGAGCTTCAAAAAACAAATCCAGTAATTACGTATAGAAACGTCGTTGATTTCGAAAAAAGCTACACTTTTCCATATACCAAAACTGCTGTTTCGTTTGTAGGAACAAGAAATGCCGAGATAAAATTTGAAAATAAGAAGACCGATCCTGAAGTCAGTGTTTTAGGGGTTAATGAATATTTTATTCAAAATTCCGGATTGGAAGTTGATGAAGGCAGGGAACTTAACTATTTCGATATTCAAAATAGCAACAGTGTTTGTGTGATTGGTAGCGACCTTAAAAGAGCTCTAATGAACGATGTTAATCCCATTAACAAAACTATTAGCGTAAGAGGCGCAAAATTTAAAGTTATCGGGGTCTTAAAGTCTAAAGGAGCAACTTTTGGCAATAATCAGGATTTACGAGTGATTATGCCAATACAAAAAGCGAGAACCATTTTTACAAATGCTATTATTAATTACAATTTAAGTGTAAAAGCTGATAAAAAGGATATGCTTGAAGGTGCACAGGATGAAGCAATTTTAACCTTTAGAAATATAAGGGGGTTAAGCCCTGTTGAAGACAATAATTTTGGTTTGGAACGCAGTGATGATTTGATCAATCGTATTGGCTCTATTACGCAATATCTTTACATGGCAGCTTGGATTATCAGCATTATCACCATTTTTGGTTCGTCCATTGCACTCATGAATATTTTGTTCGTCTCAGTTTCCGAACGTACTCGCGAAATTGGTATTCGAAAAGCGATTGGTGCCAAAAGTAAAACAATTGCTTTTCAGTTTTTTATGGAAGCCATTATTATTGGACAATTAGGGGGAATTTTGGGAATTATTTTGGGTGTCCTTATTGGCGTACTTGTATCGGCAATTGCAAAATTTCAATTTGCTATACCTTGGTTAGCCATGTTTAGTGCCTTTAGCATTGCCTTTATTGTGGCCATTGTTTCTGGTCTGCTTCCTGCGGTTAAGGCGGCAAAATTAGATCCAATTGAGTCGTTACGTTACGAATAATTATTGGCTCATTAACTTTTCAAAATAATTAAACAGATCGCCTTTAGTGATGACAGCACCTTGTTCAATCAGCTTGAACTTATCCAAAGCTTTATCTTCTGAATAAGCTTTTTTTGCACTAAAAAATTCTACATCGTCTGAAAGCAAATTAGTTCTAAACCATTCAAAACCATCCTTAGTGGTCAAATCAATTGTATCATTTTTGACTTTTAAAGCAATCAATCGCATGTCATTTTCAAGACAATGGAACAGATGCATTTGGTTGGATGAAATATGTTCCAAATACCCAACTTGCTTTAGTACGCCTTCCCAAACCAAATCACTAAACACATCCAATTCTTGCTCTGCCACCTCTGGTTTGTTTTGCTTAACGTCAGTCCATTCATTAGCTGTTATGGTCTGTGTGGCCAAAAAATTAATGAATTCTTGGTGCAATTCTTCAAACTGTTCTTTTGTAAGCCTAGAATATTTCATTTTAGAAATTCAGTTGTTATACTTTGTTTATGAGATCCCGACTTGCGTCGGGATTAGTTCAACTTATAACTTTTCTTTCGTTTTTCAAACTCACAAAAGTTCAGTTTCACTAAAAAAAATGCGCTCTTAAAATTAAGAGCGCAAATTTAAGCATAATGTATGAAATAACTTTAGAAACTATATCGTAATCCAAATTGCATTTGCCATCTGGATAATAAACTTGAATCATAACCAAATGTACTAGTTTGATTTGGGTTGAACGTATAGGTAGGATTTCCTGATCCATCAACACTCACACCAATTGGCTGTATAGTGTTGGGTTGTTGAACCAATCCCCATTCGGAACTGATAAGGTTGCCAACATTTAGGATATCAATACTAAACTGGATGGTATTGGTTTTATCTTCGGACACTTTTATATTGTAGTCTTGAAGAAATTTCAAATCCCAACGTCCTCTCCAAGGTGCTAATGCGCCATAACGTTCAGCATATTGTCCTCTACGCCCACTTAAATAATCATCTTGGGCAATAAATGCATCCAATGCAGCACCTTGTCCAGTACCAGAGAATGTCATTTGGCCGATTTCACTAGATGTAGGTATATAAATTAGGTCATTGATACTAGAACCATCTCCATTGATATCTCCTCCATAAACATAGTTAAATCGTCCACCTTGAGCATATTCAAAGAAGGTAGAGATTGTGGTTGCCCAAGCATCGTTTCCATACTTCCATTGTTTACTTGCAACACCAATGAATCTGTGTGTGTCACCATATTTTGAATAACCCAATACATCATCATTCACATTTCCAAGGACAGGATTACCTGCATAAGCATCACTGGTGATTTCAGCTTCAATTGAATTGACGTCTTTAGCATTTAAATAGCTGTAGGCTAACATGGTGTATAACCCATTATCAAAAGTTTTTTGTGCCTTAAGAGATGCATTCCAAATTCTGCCTTTATCAGAGTTTGTAAATACATAAGGTCCTGCGCCTAATCCAAAACTAGAAATTCCTCCACCATAATCATCACTTGTATAAATAAGTCTATTATCTACACCTTGTAAAGTACCTGTTGGAGGTGCCAAAGCCCATTGTTGTACATGTGGTCCATTTATATCTTTGGTATAAGATAGATCTCCAGTCAATATTAAACCATTTTCCAATTTTTTATCAACACCAAGATTGGTTCTCCAAACCTGAGGGAACTGATATTCAGGATCAACAGCTTCCAAGAAAAATGCATCTGGAGCCGTAATTTGATTTCCTAACCAAACAAATGGGAAACGTCCGGTAAAGGTTCCAGAACCACCTCTAATTTGAAATGTATCATCCCCATTAACGTCATAATTAAAACCAACTCTAGGAGAAATTAGCCATTTATTAGTTGGCATTTGGGTATTATCTATAAATACTTCATGTCTTTCAAATCGATCTGTTGCAGATGGGTTGGTTATTGTATTAGGGTTATAATAAGGAATATTTGGTAGTACAAATCCTCTATCAATTACATCCTGTGCTTTTTCAGCAGAATCAAAGAATAAAGGCTTATCAAAACGGAGGCCATAAGTTAGTTTAAACTTTTCATTAACGTTCCATTCATCTTGAGCATAAAACGATAACTGTCCGACATTGGTTTCGGCCAATGCCCAAGAATTAGTTGCGTTTTTTGAGTCAAAAGTATTCTGTGCATCGGCCAGCATTGTGGCTATTGGTCCTCCAGGTTGCGCATCAGCAAGAAATTCGGCTACACTATTATAAGGGGAGGGAAAAAACACACCTGCAGCTCCATAAGTTCCTAAATTAAATGAATTATCGAATTCGAATTTCTCAAATGCGAAACCAACAGTATAGGTATGATTACCTTTATAAAAATTCAAGTTATCAGAAAATTGCAATACTTTTTGATCTAATGTATTATGAATTGAAAAGGGTTCATGACCAACAATTATATAATTAGAACCATCTTCTCTAATATTAAAAGATGGAGCAGGTACAGAAAATGGATTTCTGAAATCGTCAAAATGTGTATATCCAAATTGAAATTTATTGGAAGCATTGTCCGATAAAGTGGAATTCAATTCCACCTGAATCGACTGTAATTTATTATTGATTTCGTAACCTGAGTTTTCAAATTGTAAGGTATTTTGTGAAGGACCTCTAAAAGCAATGGCAGTTGGATGTGCTGGCTTTTCTTTAGAGGCATTTAAAAAGTTATAAATAATGGCCAAACGGTTATTATCATCGATATTCCAATCCAATTTAAAAATACCTTTTTTGGATTGAGAATTGTGAATAAAACCTTCATAAGCACCTGTATTATAATCCAAAGCATCTAAAGCATCCCTAACCGCGACAAGATCACTTCTTAAAACCCTCGATTCATTTACAGCCCCAGAACCTGTATTGGGCAACCAAGTTTGACCAAGGTCATCTCTTTCATCCTTTTCAAAATTGGCAAAGAAGAATAATTTATTTTTTATAATTGGCCCACCAAAACTAGCACCATATTGCTTTTGCTCTAATTTTGCTTTAGGAAGTTCATCTCCTTTTATTTTACTTCCGGTCATGTCATCATTTCTAAAAAACCCATAAACCGTTCCATGAAAATCATTAGTTCCACTTTTGGTTACCGCATTGACGGAAGCACCGGTAAACCCTGACTGTGTGACATCATAAGGTGCTGTAGTTACCGTAATCTGGTCAATGGCATCCAAAGATATAGGTTGTGCATCGGTTTGACCACCTGGTGTAGGTGCATCTAAACCAAAAGGGTTATTAAAAATAGCACCATCCAACGAAAAGTTATTGAATTGGTCGTTTCGCCCTCCAAAAGAACCATTGCTTGCAGTTGGCTCTAATCTGGTAAAATCGGCCTGAGATCTAGAAATAGTCGGTAAACGGGTTAATTCACGTCGACCAACATTAGTCTCTGCTCCGGTCCTATCACTTCCAAATGTACCTGAACCTTGACTTCCTGTGATAACCACGGTTCCCAGTTGCTCACTTACGGCAACCATTTGGGTGTCTATATTTTCTGTTTTACCTAGTGTTAGATAGACATTATCCAATACTTGTTCCTTATAGCCCACAAAACTTATCGTGACGGTATATGGACCTCCAACTCTTAAGTTTAATAGATTGTAACGTCCATCATAGTTGGTAGCGGCGCCATATTTTGTTCCAGTTGGTGTGTGTACAGCAACGACGTTAGCCCCAGGCAATGGTTGGTCAGATTCATCGAGAATCAAACCTTTAATGTTTGAAGTTGTTACCTGCCCTATGGCAAAAATACAACTCAACATTAAAAGCAATGTTAGTAATTGTTTTTTCATTTGATTTGAATTAGTTTGAATTTGTTCGAGTAACAAAAATAAAATAAAAAAGGCTGTTCTAACGAACAGCCTTAATAATTTATCAACGTTTTTTAAAATTATTTGCTTTCAGCAATAACTTCAAAATTTAATTCAACAGTTACATCTCTGTGAAATCTGATCACTGCATCATATTTTCCTAAACGTTTTACAGATCCTCCTAGTATATTGATGTATTTTTTATCAACTGTATGTCCTTCATTTTGTAAAGCATTAGCAATATCCATATTGGTAACAGATCCAAAAAGTTTATCACCAGAACCAACTTTAGAAGCGATTTTAATTTCTAATGCTTTAATAGCTTCTGCTATTTTAGCGGCTTCATTAACAATTTTCTTTTCTTTAAATGCTCTTTGCTTTAAAGTTTCTGCCAATACTTTTTTTGCAGAAACGGTAGCCATCATGGCTTGTCCTTGAGGAATTAAAAAGTTTCTACCATAACCGTTCTTAACTGTTACAATATCGTCTTTAAATCCTAAATTTTCAACGTCTTGTTTTAATATAAGTTCCATAGTTATTGGTATTTTATTTTAATAAATCGGCTACATAAGGCATCAACGCAAGATGACGCGCTCTTTTTACTGCAGTAGATACTTTTC
>JBBKXS010000019.1:0-3877 GCA_037969605.1 Flavobacteriaceae bacterium | reverse complement strand
ATAAGCACTTTAGTGTTTGTTATGCTTCTTGAACCTAACATTCAGGTGACTGCCAGTAATTTTAAATTTTATGACATTTGGTGGCCCTTCCCAACCTCGTATGACTTGATAATATATTACTGCTATTCTATCCTCAAACGGACTTTTAATGTGGCCCGATAAGCCTGCTTCAAGGACAAAATCATATTCTTTCAAGTTATAATTTGTAATTGTTTTTTGGCCCAATTCTTGTGACTTAACATCTATCCTCAAAGTTTGGAGATTTTCGAAATCCCAGTTTTTATTTGATTCAGTGAATAGTTCTATGTTATACTGTTTATCATCACTCTCAAAGCTCGTTTTCTGAAGTTTAAACTCATTAAGTTGAATGATGCCGTATTCATTCAGTTTATTTTCAAATAATTTTAGATTCTTAGTCCAAACGGATTGGATAGTCTCAACTTGGTCTTCACCTTCGAATTTCCAATTCCAGATTAGTTTATCAGTAACCAGGTCCATTATTGCTATCTCAAAGAAATAACAACCGCAAGCTTCATCCGCTGGTTCGGTTATGTATGCAAATTTTCCGCTTTTTGACCAACCAATCGGCAGAAAATAAGAAATTAGACGACCTCCAGAATCAGAAATAAAGTCCACTCTTTTAGGAATGGAGTAAGTGGATTCTGTGGGATATAAGGAAGCATTGCTAGTTAAGTTCTGAGAATTAAACGACATACTTACAAAAACAATCATAGTTAATAGTAAAGTCAATTGAAGTATGTGATTCATTCTCATATGTTAGACTTTTTAACTTTTGATTGGAGTAGATGAACCATAAATAAAGGTTAAACGTAGTGCTGCTACGAGAACGAAAAGATAATAAATTACTTTTAACCTACCTTGGAGATGGTTTTAATTTTTGACTTTTTCAGCTTTCCGCCAAAATTCAAATTGTTCATTTAGCAAAGCTACTGCGGGTTTACCACCTCTTTCAATACCTTGTATGGCTAGTTTTAAAATAGCTCCGTCTTGGGGTTTGTAAACCATTATAAAGGCTGATCTTGCATATTGAGTTTCACATCTTTTATCTCCTCCTGCTTCTTCGCCAGCTTTTAAAGCCAACATGAGTCGTTCAGCCAAAGGTTTATCTCTATTTTCATTAAATGCATTGTAGGCATTTAATATTACTGCTTCTCCAGGAAGAATGTTACCCATAACCGAAAAATCGCTACCCAATTTCTCACCGTTCCATTCCTGGATTTCAGAACCCGAATGGACAAGCGGAATGGTATTAGAATCTAAAAGAATAAGACCATATTGTTGCCTTTTGGGCTGGTATTCGTCATGCATCATAGCCTCAAGGATTTCTTCCAAAGTTGCACCGTTACCCATTAATTCAACACCTTTCATTCGTGCCATATAACTACTTGCAGCCTGAACCACTATAGCTCCTTTTCCTGGTATAATGGAAGCAATTCCAGAAACGTCGAAAGTACATGATGCACCTGCAATACCTATTTCCCCTGTTTGACGGTCAACCGCTATTATAGACCATGTTGCATAACATGGAGTAGAAAAAAGAGTTGTTAATACGATTAATAGTGAGAGGCCCGTTTTCTTCATAATTTTATTGATTTCGTGTTATTGTACTCACTAAAGACCATTCGAATACTGGACTGTTACACTATTTTTGAATATTTGGAAAATCAATTCGAATTTAATGAAGAATAATTACCTATGTTCATCTATAAACACAGTAGCGGATTTATGACTTATCTTTTCTGCCTAAGACTAGATTGAATACATTTCAAAAACTTTCGATTTTACATTTCAATACGCAGGGTATTTTCTATTTCATATCATATGGAATATAATCTTCCCAATTCCAAGGCGTGAAAGTATCGCCTATTCCTAATTCCAGAACTTCTTTAAAAATACTCTCGGCATTATCGCTATTCGACATTAGGAGCATCCCAATACGTTTTTCAGGAAATAGGATTGAATAGTGCTGAAATCCTTCTGCATGTCCCTCTTTGAAATATCCGGGTCCATAAGGAGACTTCAAAATACCCCAACCCAAGCCATAATTCAAGCCTATACTATCATTTGCGTTTGTTTTTTCCAACGATCCTAGTCCGAATTGTTTCTTTGATTTAATCTGAATATTGGGAGCAAACATACGTTTGGAAACAGGAGCATTATGTGAGCTCAACTCAATTATTTTTGTTAGGAATTTTGCGTAATCAACGGGAGTTGTCTCCATTGAACCTGCTGCTCCTGCTTCATCTTCTGTGTCTTTATCAATTATATTTTGCTCGGTGGTATGTCCATAACAATACTTGTTTTCAAAGCGTTCTTGCCACACGTAACTGGTCATGTTCATATCCAAGGGGTCAAAGACACGTTCTCTTGCTAATTGCTCTAATCCTATTCCTAATTTTTTTTCAATAACTTTTTGAAGCAAGCTCATTCCTTCTCCAGAATAACTATAATCGGTTCCTGGGTCAAAGTAAAATTGAATTTTCCCTTCTGGTTCGAATTGGCCTGTTCTACTAATCCATCGCCAATTAGGAAATCCGGTAGTATGAGATAAGCACATTCTTGCCGTAATTTCTTTATACCTATTGTCATTTGTAAGATCTTTAAATCCTTTCCATTCTCTACTAAAAGACATTTCAGGAATAGGTACATCTAAATAGTCTTGCAAAGGTTTATCAAGGTCTATAAGACTTTCGTCGGCTAGTTGAGCAACGATATAACCAAATACAGCTTTACTTAAAGAAGCACCATAAAACACATGATCAATGTTCAGGCTATCTTTGTTAGTAAAATTTGAATAACCAAAAGCTTTTTGATAAACAACAGTATCTTGATTAAAAATGGTTACTGTAAACCCTGTTACGTTAGCTGTATCAACAAGGGTTTTAATACGGTCGTCTAATTTGGTTTTTGTTATGGAGGTGCCATCTATGCGTTGAATTCGATTATGCTCTATTTTTTCAGAGCAACTAACAATTAGGGAAAGTAGGAGTGTAAGTATAGGATATTTCATTCTCTAATATTGTGTAAAAGGATTAGGTATGGTTAGTTGGGCAAAAATACATTAGGTTCTATAAACTATAAACCGAAGATAGTAAAAACGCGAAGAAATTCCGTAGCAATGAACTATTCATGCCGTTGGCAACTAATTTTAAGATTTTAAACGCTTCAAATAATCATTAATATTTTTAAAATATTACTCTGGTTGATCTAACCACCCATAATGACCGCAGTTTTTGAGAATTACTAAAGTTGAATGCGGTAATACTTTCATAGCAGTCTCAGCAGTCTCCTGATCAATTAAATCTTCTTTTCCTTGAATGATTAAAACTGGTACTTTAATTTCTTTTAAACCCTCTGAACAATCAAAATTAATCTTTCTCATATTTTGATAAACCAATTGGTTAATAGTTGGATTTCCTTGTGTCAACCTCTTAGCTATTAAAGGGATATTTGATGTGTTGAATACATATGCTGGTGCTAAAAACGTTCCTCGTTGCAATCTTGCGAAGTATGTGCTATCTCCATTTTCAATTTTAGCATTCCAGTAATTTAAGGAGTCTTTTTCAGGTTCGCTTAGTCTTGACCTAATATTTATTCTTGACAAAAGATCCATATTGATACCTCCTGATGAGGACAAAATAAGCCCCTTAATTTTTTTTGGGTATTTTGAAGCATAATAAGAACCAAGCATCCCTCCAAAAGAATGACCAAGAATTATCCAACTTTTTATATTTAGATGATTTCTGATAATTTCAATATCATGAATCATAGCGTCAAGTGTTATAGTATTAGTGTCAATCTTAGTTAATAAAGACCTACCCGTACCTCTTTGATCATATATAATAGCTTTATTGTT
>JBBKXS010000018.1:0-9292 GCA_037969605.1 Flavobacteriaceae bacterium | reverse complement strand
AAGCCGTTTTGTTGATCTTTTAGATTATTGATATCCGATTCAACGTCTAACTTAAGATTGCTTAACAAGGCCTTGGTTTCTTTATGTTCTATACGGTCTTGATTCCAATTATTGATTTGAAGTGCTATGAGAATACCAATGACCACCAACACAATTTCGCCAATGGCATATTTCAGGTAACTTGTAGTTTTGCCTTTTTCTAAAAGGTTTTTACGGATGTTTCGAAAAAATTTAATCATTGCTTTTATATGCTCTATATTTTTGTTTCATCAATTAATTTAACAATTGTTATTCTGGCTATACTAAGCCAAAGTTTAGTGTTTTTATACATAAATAATTTGTCGTCGATATGATTTTCAAATCTTGGATCGGACATCAGGGACATATTATTTATCAATAAATTTGAAGGTCTATACTTAAATTCGGGA
This sequence comes from Flavobacteriaceae bacterium, assembly GCA_037969605.1. Lineage (GTDB taxonomy): Bacteria > Bacteroidota > Bacteroidia > Flavobacteriales > Flavobacteriaceae > Geojedonia. The sequence continues at coordinate 8,864 of JBBKXS010000018.1, read as the reverse complement.
CTGGTGATGTCTAAATTTCTCAATGAACCGAATTCTTTAAGATACATTATGATTTCTTCTCCAGTTTTTTCTGTTCTTTGGCGAACTTCGGTCATTTCATTTTGTTGCCTAGCCCATTTATAGAGCAAAAGTTTTAATTTTTCATTTTTTAATTCGGAAATACTTCCCGAATTGTTTAAACTATTAAGAAGGAACTCACTAGGTTTCCAGTTTGGAGAGTACATAGCAGTGGAGAGCCAATTATTCAAGGAATCCTGGTGTACATCGGAATTTGATTGTGAAAACTGATCAAACACTTTTTCTAATGAACCAATAACCTTGTCTACTTCAATGGCAATGGAATCAAGATTTTGAAGATTGTCTTTAAATTCCCCTTGTAGGTTTGAAAGTAATTGCCTTTCCTTCAATACTTCTTTTCGGCCTTCATTCCAATTGTTAATACTTAAAGCAATCAAAATTCCGATGACCACGAGCACAATTTCACCTATGGCGTATTTAAAGTATTTTGTGGTTTTGCCTTCGGACAAAAGTTTTTGACGGATGTTTCGAAATTTTTTTATCATTCACTTACTAAATGCAAGTAGACAAAGGAATATGTAGTTTTGGTTGGTTATGGCATTTAAAGTTAAACATTTCTGGCATTGCTTTGTAAGAATAATCCATTTTGTACAATCAAACTATAAAATCATACTTTATTGTATTTTTGTATCATGAAAAAACCTCTTTCCTTTCAAGAGTTACATAATCTGGCCATGAACCATGTAGGCCACGATTTGGAGGAACGAGGTTTTGAGTTTATAGCGGTAAATAGTAAGTTGAAAAAGCATCCTCAATTTGTGTGTATGGATAAACACAAACAATATTTTTTTGTTATCGTAAAAGCTGTGCTATTGCCTGAAAACCCTAACAATTACGATATGGTTTGGATGGAGACGTTTAAGGCCCATGCCAGGGAAAAGGATGCCAAAGTTCTTTATGCTGGTGTTGGACTAGGTAATCCTGATGGCGAAACATTGCCCATTTATTTAAACGAAAAATATTTAATAGAATATAATGGCATACAGGTCATTGAAACTCATTTGAATTAAATGAAACCTATTTCCCTTTTATTGAGTTTAGCCTTACTGATTGTCTCCTGCAAAAACGAGAAAAACACCAAAATATCGGGACCTGTTTTTGGAACCTCTTATGGTATTATATATTATTCGGAATCTAAAAGGGTTTTTCAAGGGGAATTTGACAGTTTGTTTAGTGCTATTAATAAATCCTTGTCTACCTATAAGGAAGATTCCTATATCTCAAAAATCAATAGAAATCAGGAGACTATAGTTGATGACCATTTTACAACAGTTTTTATTACCTCAAAACAGATATTTAAAGAAACTGATGGCGCTTTTGACCCCACCATAGGAGCGGTGGTCAACGCTTGGAATTTTGGCCCTAAAGGTAAAGTTGTTGGATTGGATGCCTTAAAAATTGATAGTCTAATGACGTCGGTTGGATTTGACAAGGTGAACTTAGTAGATGATAAGGTGATTAAGGAAAATTCAATCACCTTTATCGATTTTAATGCCATAGCCAAAGGATATGGTGTGGACGTTGTTTCCCGATTTTTGGAATCGCAAAATATTGATAATTATATTGTGGAAATAGGAGGAGAGATACGGTGCAAAGGCATAAATATGCAGACGCAAAAACCTTGGCACGTTGGTGTGGAAAAGCCTAATTTTGATGGTACACAGTCACTTATAAAGGCAATTGATTTGCACAATGAAGCTATGGCTACATCAGGGACCTATCGAAAATACAGTATTGATGAAACGGGTAACCGATACTCCCATATAATAGATACCAAAACTGGATACCCGAGTAAGACAAACCTATTGAGCATTTCGGTCATTACCGACAATTGCATGATAGCCGACGCTTATGCAACAGCCTTTAAAGCCATGGGTATCGAAAAGGTAAAGCTGTTTTTAGAAAACCATCCAGAACTTAAAGTATTTCTGATTTTTGAAAACGTTAATAATGAACTAGAAACCTTAAGCTTGAACGGGTTTCCTGAAGAGTAAAGCCGTCATTCCTGCGTTACTCATTAATTCATATTTTATTATTGTATTCGTGAATCTTCGATTTCGCAGGAATAACAAATTATTTAAATACTACAGGAATAATTTCTCCTATTGCCAATCGGTATTTGTCAATTTCTGTTTTGTTAAGTGTCGCTGTATAATCCACTTCTTCAACCTTAAAACCAACCTTACGAAGTTTGTCAAAATAATCCCGACCATAAATGCGAACATGGTCATATTGCCCAAAGATCTTGGCGCGTTCTTTTTTGTCTGTGATAGAATGGTCTTCAAAGGTTCTTTCCCTGTTCAAATCTTGAGGAATCTGGAAAATGCCCATACCACCTACTTTTAGAACGCGAAATAATTCTCGCATAGCTTTGGTATCATCAGGGATATGTTCCAAGACATGATTGCATAGAATGACATCAAAAGTGTTGTCTTTAAACGGAAGATTGCAAATATCCGCTTTTACATCTGCCAACGGCGAGTTTAAATCGGTTGTGGTATAATCCAGATTTTTCATATTACTGAATCGTTTATAAAAAGCCTGTTCTGGTGCAAAATGAAGGGCTTTTTTTAAGCTAATAAAGAAATCGGTTTCATTTTTAAGATACAGCCAAAGTAGTCGGTGTCGTTCTAAAGACAATGTTGAAGGGGACAACACATTGTTCCGTTGTTTCCCATAGCCATAAGGCAAAAAGGTTTTAAAACTTCTACCATCAATAGGGTCGGTATACCTGTCTCCTTTTAAAAAAAAGGCTAAAAACGGACGTGCGGTGTAGCTTAACCGAATAAGAAAAGGTCTGGGTAAAAAGTTCAGTATAAATTTGAAAAGGTTTTTCAATGACTTTCTTACTTATAATCTTCCCTAACTGGGCTGAAAATATCCACGACTTTGCAATCAGTCAAAGCATATGCACTGTGTACAATGTTTGAAGGAATCAAGGTGATTACACCAGGCTCTAAAATTTGGGTTACCCCATCAATGGTCATCTCCAATTGGCCTTCAGTAATTTGTGTGGTTTGCTCATGGATATGGGAATGCCCAGGTAAAATGGCACCCTTGTCAATATCCACAAAACCTATTGTAGTAGAGTTCGTATGAAAATAACGACCTCTAATCCCTTTTGCAAGTTCACGTTGTTTAATTTCCGTAATTACTTTTTGCATGATTTATAATACTAGTTGCTGTTGTCTAAATTCATTTTCCTCGTCACTTTCAATCCCCAAAGCATCATAAATGTAGGCAAATGTGGAAAGCAATTCCGGTTTGCCATTTACTATCGCAACATTATGCTCAAAATGGGCACTTGGTTTGCGGTCTAAGGTGGTAATAGTCCAACCGTCTTTGTGCTGTTCAATGCGATGTGTTCCCATATTGATCATCGGTTCAACGGCAACAACCTGTCCTTCAATAAATTTTTTGCCTCGGCCACGTTTACCGTAATTTGGCATTTCTGGGTCTTCGTGCATCTTGCGTCCTAGACCATGGCCAACTAATTCACGCACCACACCATAGCCATGACTTTCACAAAAATTTTGAATGGCATAACCCACATCACCAACCCGATTCCCAAGTTTAAAAGCTCTGATGCCCACATATAATGATTCCTTGGTCACATCTAAAAGTTTTTGAGTTTCAGGATCTATTTCTCCAACAGCAAAAGTATAGGCATGATCGCCATAAAAGCCATTTTTTAAGGCACCACAATCAATAGAAATAATATCGCCTTCAACTAAAGGTTCTTTGGTTGGAAATCCATGTACGACCTGATCGTTCGGGCTCATACAAAGTGTATTTGGAAAATCATAAAGTCCTAAAAAACCTGGAATGGCATCTTGCGACCTTATATAGTCTTCGGCTATTTTATCCAAATGTAATGTGGTAACACCTGGTTTCACCTCTTTGGCAAGTATTCCCAGTGTTTTAGATACAATTAAAGCGCTTTCGCGCATCAGCTCTATTTCCTCTTTTGTTTTTATTTCAATCATGATCAAAAATATGGGCAAAGATACTTAAATTTAAAATTGTATTCTTTTTTTGCAGAACATGACTTTAGACAGTTTTTTAACCATGAAAATTAAATAATTTTGGGACTTAAATTTTAAAACATGTATAAATCAGTAAGTGCTGAAGAAGCCGTAAAGATTGTTAAGTCCAACGACAGGGTATATTTACAGGCAGCTGCAGCTGCTCCTCAAGTATTAATAAGGGCTTTGTCTGCTAGACATGAAGAATTAAAAAATGTTGAAATTTGCCAATTGCATACTGAAGGTGATGCACCTTATGCCAATCCAGCATACAAAGACAGTTTTCATGTGAATTCTTTTTTTATTGGAAAAAATGTTAGGCATACTTTACAGGCCGGAAATGGATCGTATACTCCTGTTTTTTTAAGTGAACTTCCCCTATTGTTTAAACGCGGAATTATCAAACTTGATGTTGCGTTTATTCATGTATCGATTCCAGATAAGCATGGTTACTGTAGTTTAGGGGTTTCTGTTGAAGCCACATTGGCTGCCATTGATAATGCCACTTATGTTATTGCACAGGTCAATAAACAAATGCCTAGGACACATGGTGCTGGGATTATTCATTGGACAGAAATTGACATCTTTGTTGATTGTGATGAGCCTTTACCAGAACATCATATGCCTGTGCCAACTGAAATTGAAAACAAAATAGGAGATTATGTAGCGAGTTTAATTGAAGATAAAAGTACACTTCAGATGGGTATTGGAACGATTCCTAACGCAGTTTTAACACGATTGACCAATCATAAAGACTTAGGTCTTCATACCGAAATGTTTTCTGATGGGGTCATCGACTTAATTATAAGCGATGTGATTAATGGCAATTTTAAAGGGGTGAATAGAGGTCGTGCTATGGCGACATTTTTAATAGGATCAAAACGATTGTATGATTATGTTGATGATAATCCCTTTATAGAAATGCGGGCATCGGATTATGTAAATGATGTGTCCATAATTAAACAAAACCCTAAAATGGTAGCCATTAACTCAGCTATTGAGGTTGACCTAACAGGTCAAGTCTGTGCCGATTCCATAGGTACAAAAGTTTATTCAGGGGTTGGTGGTCAAATGGATTTTATAAGGGGAGCTTCCCTAAGTGAAGGAGGAAAAGCCATTATTGCTTTGCCTTCGGTAACCAAAAATGGTTTAAGCCGAATTGTGCCTAGTTTAAAACCTGGTGCTGGAGTGGTAACTACCAGGGCGCATGTACATTATATAATTACCGAGTATGGTATTGCAAACTTATATGGAAAAACTATAAAAGATAGGGTAAAAGCTTTGGTGAATATTGCCCATCCCGAACATAGAGAAACTATTGATAGGCAGTATTTTGAATTAATTAAAGGCTAATTATTTTTTAAAAAAGGAAAACAGGCCTTTTTTAGGTTGACCTTTTATATGGGGTTTTTCTTTGGTAATCATTTGATAAATTTCTCCCCAGCCTAGAAAACCACCTAAATTTCTATCGTCAATAAATAAATCGGCATATATTTTTCTGCTATGATTAGAATCAAATTCTTCTTCTGGAAAACTTTTGTTTATGGCATAAAAATGAATACCATTCGCTTGGCAAAATGAAACAGCTTCATCCAATTTGGAACTACATCTGTAGGTCCATAAAATTAATCGGTGTCCATCTTCTTGTAACCGTTTAAGGGTTTCGAATGCGAAAAGTTTTGGTTTGCCTATTTTTGGATAGGCATCTTCAACAATGGTTCCGTCAAAGTCTATAGCAATAATTAATTTATCCTGAAAATTCATTCACGCCAATTTTGTATTGTAAAAATACAATAAATATATATTTTGAAAATAGCATTACACCAGTGCTTTTTGGGTCATGACTTTGGGCTGTTCAATTCCCATCAATTTTAAAATGGTGGGAGCAATATCTCCTAAAATACCATCTCTAATCTCAATCTTGTCTTTATCAATGAGAATTATGGGGACTGGATTGGTGGTATGGGCCGTATTAGGAGAACCATCTGGATTGATCATGGTTTCACAATTGCCGTGATCGGCTATTAATATGGTCGAATAATCGTTTGCAAGAGCAGTTGTAATCACATCTTTAACACAGGCGTCAACAGCTTCACAAGCTTTTATGGCTGCTTCCATAACTCCAGTATGCCCAACCATGTCGCCATTTGCAAAATTGAGGCATACAAAATCCACCTCCCCTGTATTAAGTTCAGGAATAAGGGCATCACATAGTTCATAAGCACTCATTTCAGGTTTTAAATCGTAAGTAGCAACTTTAGGTGAGTTTTTTAAAATACGGGTTTCACCATTAAATGGTGTTTCACGTCCCCCAGAAAAGAAAAACGTAACATGGGGATATTTTTCAGTTTCGGCAATGCGAATTTGTGTTTTGCCATGTTTTTCCAAAACTTCGCCAAGGGTTTCAATTAAGTTATCTTTTTCAAAAACAACTTTTATCCCTTTATAAGATTCATCATAATTGGTTAAGGTTACATAATACAGATCGAGTTTATGCATGTTCTGTTCATGAAAATCGTTTTGGGTCAAAGCTTCGGTAAGTTGCCTTCCTCTATCTGTCCTAAAATTGAAAAAAATAACGACATCACCATTTTTAATTTTTGTAACAGGTTCGTCATTGGCATCAACCATTATTATAGGCTGGATAAACTCATCGGTGATATTTTGTTGGTAGCTATTTTGGATTGATTCAGTTGTATTTTGTGAATATGTCCCAATACCATTTACCATGGCGTCATAAACCAATTTTATACGTTCCCAACGTTTATCTCTATCCATGGCGTAATATCGGCCAGTGATTGTTGCCAATTTTGTATTGGTGTTTTTAATATGGGATTGAAGCGAACTTATAAAACCAAATCCCGATTTTGGATCCACATCCCTGCCATCGGTAAAGGCGTGGACAAAAGAATTTTGAACGCCGAAGTCATTTGCGGCATCAATCAATCCAAATAAATGATTTATATGTGAATGTACACCGCCATCACTGAGCAAACCTAAAAAATGGATGGGCTTATTATTGGTTTTTGCATATTGAAAGGCATCAACCAGCACTTTTTCTTTTGAAAGCGTATTGTTTTCAACAGCTAAATTGACTTTTACCAAATCTTGATACACAATGCGTCCAGCTCCAAGATTCATGTGCCCAACTTCGCTATTTCCCATTTGGCCTACAGGCAAACCCACATGTAACCCATCGGTTCTTAAGCTAGCGTTGGAGTATTGGTGATATAATGAATCTATAAAAGGTGTGATGGCATTGTCGATTGCAGAAACTTTGGGGTCTGGAGACTTTCCCCAACCATCAAGAATCATCAAGATTACTTTTTTGTTCATTGCGATAATTTATTTGATGGCTCAAAGATAAAAGTTTATAGTCTAAATGATTAAACAAACTTTCAAAATGTGCGATAAAATTAATTGAATTTTGTGCTCTTTGAGAATTTGATCATATTTAATTGGTTTGTATACTTAGAGTTAAAAAAATGTTATTTATGTTTTTTTTGTGCAACAGTTCAAAATTATTTTCGTCTTTTTAATACAATCAAAAAATAATCCGTTCATTAAATTCTTTCATCATGAGAAAAACTGTATTCATTATTGCCGTTGCATTGGGCCTTACGGCACCAACTTTACATGCAACTAACCGAACCCTCACTTCAAACAATTCCTTCGAAGTTAGTACTACATCCGAAATCAGCCCTTTTTGTTTAGCTATTGTAAAGGGGGATATTGAAACCGTTATAAAACTTATTGAACTTGGGAATGATGTTAATGAAGTCTCACTTGGCTTAACTCCCGCCATGTATGCTGCCAAGTTCAATAAGGTTGAAATTCTTAAACTTTTGGTAAAACAAGGTGCTGATTTAAGAAAGAGATCAGATAAAGGATTTACCGCTAAACGGTATGCACAACTTTCCAATGCCAAAGAAGCTTTGGAATATTTAGAAAAATCAGGGTCTTAAAATGGCTCACAAAGAGGCTATCAAAAAAGTATCAAAAGTGTCATTCTGAATTTATTTCAGAATCTCAGCAATTTGATTTGTTTGTGATTATGAAAACCTGAAACCCGCCTGCGTCGGGAAGGGAGTTCAGGTTGACAAAATACTCCCTTTTTTGACAGCCTCTTTTATGATTTACATTCCGCTATTTTTTAAGAATCATTTTCGATTAAATTATTATATTCACTCAAATATTTTATTTGGATGCCTTTTACTTTTAAAATTATAGAAAAATCAGATATTGATTCTATTATTCCATTAGTTCAAAAACTGACCAATTATAAATATTCCGATGAAATCTTAATAGAACGTTTTGCCGAAATGGTCACCCAAAATTATGAATGTGCAGGGATCTATGATGGAGATAAATTGATAGGTATTTCTGGGATGTGGTATTGTACACGCCATTATTCGGGGAAAAGTGTGGAAGTTGACCATGTTTATATTGACGATGGTTACAGAAGCCATGGCTTGGGCAAACAATTTTTCAGTTGGATTTATGATTATGTTAAAGCCAAAGGCTATCAGTCGGTTGAGCTTAATACCTATGTCCAAAACTATCCATCCCACAAATTTTACTACAATGAAGGCTTTGAAATTTTAGGCTATCACTTTTTTAAAAAATTGTAAATTCCATTTATTTTAAATGGCTCAGTTCTGTTTCGGGTTCAACCTCATAAGCTTCTTTTTCGTATTCAAAAATTCTGGCAGGTAAAGATCCCCTTAACACAATGGAATTTTCTTTAACATCAAGCCAACT
>JBBKXS010000017.1:0-4367 GCA_037969605.1 Flavobacteriaceae bacterium | reverse complement strand
TAGTTTCAGAAAATTTGTCCTTTAATGATTTTCAAACACGGGTTGCAAAAGCACTAAACGTTGAACCTGCAAAAAAAGCGGCTAGTAAATTTGTATTGGAAATGGGTTGGAGGTTGGATTGGTTAAATCATAAATTAAGAGGAAAACGCAGAAAACTTTCTAAGCAGTTGGCCAAAACAGTTAGGTCGAAACGATGTTTTGACAACTCAAAAATTAAACAGGCACTAAATTTTGAGTTTACTCCTGTAGATGATTCCATCCTAAAAGTTAGTGGGCATTATTTAAAAGATTTGGAGTAATTTAATTTTTCTGTAGGTTCTTAATTGGTTTGAGCTTATTAAACTTTATCACGGAATCCTTTGCTTTTGCCCGTATTGCTCTTATGGAATCCGTTTTTTTCGATCTTGCAGCTTCTTCAACTTTATCCAAAGCTTCATATTCTTTTTTCTTACTATCTATTTTTTCTTTAATTCTATTCAGAATGGATTCATAGGTTTTTGTATCGTAAGCATAATAGTTGTTACTGTTGGCAAATTGTGTACTATCTATATTGTATTTTTCAAAAACGTATTTTTCTGGTAAAACACCATTTAGTTCCAGTAGCTTTTTGTTAACTCCCTTGGCCGAATTCAACAAAAACACATCATACATGATGTCTGCCATTATTTCTTTAGAAATTAAACCATCTGGTTTTTTGGGCTTTTCAATATTATTACATGAAAAAAAGATACATATGACTAAATAAAGTAGTTTTTTCATCTATTAAAAGTTAAACGTTTTGCAGCCTTAACGTCCATAATTTTAAAGTTATTATAAACTAGAGTTCCATTGACAAAGGTATGGGTAATTCTTGATTTAAACGTGGTTCCATCAAATGGAGACCAACCGCATTTATACAAAATATTGCCTTTGTTTACGGACCATGGATTGTTTGCGTTTACAATCACTAGATCGGCAAAGTACCCTTTTCTAATAAATCCTCTTTTTTCAATTTGAAATAAAATGGCCGGATTATGGCACATTTTTTCGACAATCTTTTCCAAGGAGATTTTTCCTTTATGATGAGCTTCAAACATGGCCATTAACGCATGTTGTACCATTGGACCCCCTGAGGGTGCATTAATGTAGGTGTTCTTTTTTTCCTCGAGAGTATGAGGCGCATGGTCCGTGGCAATCACATCAATTCTATTGTCCAAAAGTGCTTTCCACAACTCGTCTCTATCTTTGGCCGTCTTAACAGCTGGGTTCCATTTAATTAGTGTTCCTTTGTTTTCATAGTCTTCATCGCTAAACCATAAATGGTGAATACAAACTTCGGAAGTTATTTTCTTATCTTTTAAAGGAAGTTTATTTGAAAACAATTTGGTTTCCTTTCCCGTTGAAATATGAAAAACATGCAATCTTGCACCTGTTTTTTTTGCAAGTTCAATAGCTTTTGAAGACGAGATATAACAGGCTTCTTCACTTCTAATTATAGGATGATATTGTATTGGAATATCGTCTCCAAATTTTTGGATATGTTGCTCTAAATTCGTTTTAATGGTCGCTTCATCTTCACAATGTACAGAAATAAGAAGTTGGCTACTAGAAAATATTTTTTCTAATACTTCAGGATTATCAACAAGCATGTTTCCAGTTGAAGATCCTAAAAACAATTTTAAACCTGCAACGGATTTTGGATCTACTTTTAGAATTTCATGCAAATTGTCATTGGTTCCACCAAACATGAAGGAGTAATTGGCAAAAGAGGTATTGGCAGCAATACCAAATTTTTCTTCCAGTTTTTCTATAGTTGTTGTTTGAGGACTGGTATTGGGCATTTCTATAAATGAAGTAATACCGCCAGCAATGGCTGCCCTAGATTCGGATTCAATAGTGGCTTTATGAGTAAGCCCGGGTTCCCTAAAATGAACTTGATCATCTATTACACCTGGAAGCACATAATTCCCTTCTACATCTATAACGAATTGATCTGCAGATTTTATACTAATTGAATTAGAGATTTCTTTGATATATTCGCCTTCAATAAATATATCCCCTTCAAAAATTTCTCCTTCATTGACTATTTTGGCATTTTTAATAAGTACCGTATCTGTCTTCATATCATTTACCAAAAAGGCTTTTTAACTTCATGTTTATGACTCCGAAAATGGCTTCAGAAATAATACTGCCACTCATTTTGGATTTTCCCTTTGTTCTATCCGTAAATATTACTGGAACCTCAATAATTTTAAATTGTTTTAAGTAGGCCTTAAATTTCATTTCAATCTGAAACGCATAACCCACAAATTTAATTGCATCAAGGTCTATACTTTCTAGAACATGTTTTTTATAGCACACAAAACCAGCGGTTGTGTCGTGAATTTTCATCCTAGTAATCAATCTCACATATTTAGACGCTCCATAGGATAATAAAACTCTGCTCATTGGCCAATTCACCACATTAACACCATCAACATATCGTGACCCAATGGATAGGTCAGCGCCGTCTAAATGACAAGCATTATAAAGTTTTTCCAAATCATTGGGATTATGGGAAAAATCGGCATCCATTTCAAAAATATAATCATATCCCTTATTGATACACCACTTAAACCCTTCAATATAAGCAGTACCCAATCCTGTTTTATTCTCTCTATTTAAAAGAAATAATTGTTCTTTAAATTCCTTTTGTAGCTCTTTCACTTTTAAGGCGGTCAAATCTGGAGAATTATCATCTACAATAAGAATATGGAACGCTTTTTTTTGTGCCAAAACAGCTCTTATAATCGCTTCAATATTTTCAATTTCATTATAAGTAGGTATAATGACAATAGCGTCAACCATAGAATTAATTTTAAGTTATTCCGTCCAAGCTTTGTAATAAAGGCAAAAGTAAGTTTTTTTAAGGTATTTATTTTAAAGAAAGCATCTTAAACTTATTAATATTTGTGTGGTCATTTTCTAGGCAATAAGCATGATTTCTAACTAAATAAAATATTTTAAACTAAATATTCTTTATAATTTAGCATCATGTTAAGAGAAGCTGTTTCTAACGAGTGGTTTACGATATTTATAGTACTATCATTGGGGTTTTTGACCTTATCCAAATTTTTGTTCTCAAGAAAGTTTGATGATTTTTTGGTGGTTATTGGTAATTCCAAATTTTTGAAAATCTATTCTAGAGATCAAAAATTCATTGATGGGTTTGACACTTTGCTGTTTTTAAATTTAGTGATCTCTGTTTCGATATTTTCATTTTTTATGTATTCAGAATTTGTAAATCCGGCAGAGTTTGATTTGTTCCAGTTTTTTAAACTTCTATTTGGAATTGGTGCTTTGGTTTTGATTAAAGTATTACTGGAACGCTTAATTGGAAGTTTGTTTGAAATTGATGCTTTGATTGATTCCTATTTATTCCAAAAAACCACCTATAAAAATTATACGGGCTTTGTGCTTTTACCTATAAACATTTTACTTATTTATACCCTTTCACCCTCAAAAAGTATAATTTATGTAATTCTGGGGCTTATCTTTTTAATAAATTTAATTGGATTTGTAACCTCCTTTAAAAATCACCAAAAAATATTATTAAATAACTTATTCTATTTTATTTTGTATCTTTGCGCACTTGAAATTGGACCTTATCTAATTTTATATCGGTTAATTTTAGACTATAAAACTTAATCCCTAACTAGAGCCTATGAAAGTGAAAACAATTTTAGTGTCGCAACCAGAACCTAAAATAGAAAATTCGCCTTACTTTGATCTTCAAGAAAAACTGAAAGTAAAGATTGACTTCAGACCTTTTATACATGTTGAAGGAGTTTCCTCAAAAGATATTAGACAACAAAAAGTAGATTTAAGTCATTATACCGCTATTATACTAACAAGCAGAAACTCTGTAGATCATTTTTTTAGAGTGGCTGATGAGATGCGCTTTAAAGTACCTGATTCCATGAAATATTTTTGTCAATCTGAAGCTGTTGCATTCTATCTTCAAAAATATGTTGTGTACAGAAAACGTAAAATTTATGTTGGCAAACGTTCTTTTGAAGATTTAACTCCAATGATTAAAAAATATAAGGACGAAAGCTTTTTATTGCCAACTACTGATAAACTGAAGTCTGAAGTTCCAGACATATTGAATGCACTTAATATAAAATGGAAAGAAGCTATTTTTTATAAAACCGTTATTAGTGACTTAACGGACTTAGCAGATGTTTATTATGATGTTTTAGTGTTTTTTAGCCCTTCTGGAATAGATTCATTATTTTTAAATTTTCCAGATTTTAAACAAAATAGTACCCTAATTGCGGTTTTTGGAAGCACTACGGCCAAAGCTGTGGAAGACCGTGGTTTAAGAGTAGACATTACTGCTCCAACTC
>JBBKXS010000016.1:0-2501 GCA_037969605.1 Flavobacteriaceae bacterium | reverse complement strand
ACTTTTGAAATACTTTGCTCATTTTTTACCAAATCTTGTTTGGCACTGGTTTCATTACTTTCTGCTTTAATTCCTTGTAAAAATATAAAACCCCATAATATGAGGCTTTATATTTATTTATTTAAGGATTAAGTATACTGTTATCTCGTAAACAACAGTTCTCTATATTTTGTTAATGGCCAAAGCTCATCGTCAATCATCAGTTCCAACTTATCGCAATGATATCGTATATCATCAAAAAATGGTTTCACTTTGTCGCAATACACTTCAGCTTTGGCTATGGCGTCTTCAATTTTGTTTGCCTTTCTACGCTCATTAATCATTTTTTCAACCTTAATTTGAATTGCTTCTATGTGCTCGGAGATACCTTTTATTAATTTTATTTGTTGACCGGCGTGTTTTTCGTAATCTTTTCCGAAGATCTCTTTTAAGCCTGACACATTTTTAATTAACATATTTTGATATCGAACGGCTGTTGGAACAACATGATTACCTGCGATATCGCCTAAAACACGGGCTTCTATTTGAATTCGCATAGTATACTCTTCTATCTCAATTTCATAACGAGCTTCACTTTCTACTTTACTCATTACACCCATTTCTTCAAAAAGATCTATAGCTTTTTTAGAAACTTTCGCCTTTAAGGCTCGCGGAGTCGTTTTATTATTGCTTAGCCCTCGCTTTTTTGCTTCTTTTTCCCAGGCTTCACCATAGCCATTACCCTCAAACAATATCTTTTTAGAGGCTTTAATGTATTCCCTTAAGACATTAAAAATAGCTTCGTCCTTCTTTAGGTCTTTCTTCTCAATTAATTTATCCACTTCAATTTTAAAATCCTTTAATTGCTTGGCTACAATAGTGTTTAATACCGTCATTGGATTAGCACAATTCGCCATAGAACCTACCGCCCTAAACTCAAATTTATTACCGGTAAACGCGAAAGGAGATGTTCTATTTCTATCCGTATTATCCAATAAAACATCGGGGATTTTACCAACAACATTTAATTTTAAATCTGTTTTTTCTTCTGGAGATAATTTTCCATTAGTTACACCCTCCAATTCTTCTAGTACTTTGGTTAATTGCTCACCAATAAAAACCGAAATTATTGCTGGAGGTGCCTCATTCGCTCCCAATCTATGATCATTACTAGCTGAAGCTATTGCTGCACGCAATAATTGTTCATTGTCATAAACCGCTTTAATAGTATTTATAAAAAAGGTTAGAAACTGAAGATTTCTCATCGGTGTTTTTCCTGGTCCTAATAAATTAACCCCTGTATTAGTCGATAACGACCAGTTATTATGCTTACCAGATCCATTAACACCCGCAAATGGTTTTTCGTGAAGTAACACTTTCAAATTATGGCGGGAAGCCACTTTTCCCATAAGATCCATTAACAACGAATTATGGTCAACAGCTAAATTGGATTCTTCATAGATTGGCGCTAATTCAAATTGATTTGGTGCAACTTCATTGTGACGGGTTTTTACTGGAATCCCCAAAAGCATGCATTCGGTCTCTAAATCTCGCATAAAATTTAAAGCACGATTCGGAATCGATCCAAAATAATGATCATCCAATTGTTGCCCTTTAGCAGGAGAATGTCCCAATAGCGTCCGACCTGTTAATATTAAGTCCGGACGACTTGCTGCCAATGCTTTATCGATTAAAAAATATTCCTGTTCCCAGCCAAGTGATGACGTCACTTTTTTAACATTTTTATCAAAATATTTACACACTGCTGTCGCTGCATTGTCAACCGCATGAAGTGCCCTTAAAAGCGGTGTCTTATTATCCAATGCCTCTCCGGTATAAGCAACAAATATAGTTGGAATACTTAATGTTGTTCCATAAATAAATGCCGGGGACGTCGGATCCCATGCTGTATAGCCACGAGCTTCAAACGTATTTCTAATACCACCGCTTGGAAAACTTGAAGCATCTGGTTCCTGTTGCACCAATTGATCACCTCCAAATTTTTCTATAGCCATACCCCCACCTATTGTTTCAAAAAAAGCATCATGCTTTTCTGCTGTTGCCCCAGTCAAGGGTTGAAACCAGTGTGTATAATGTGTAACTCCTTTTGACAAGGCCCAATCCTTCATTGCAGATGATACTTGATCGGCTATATTTCTATCTATTTTTGTGCCAAGATCAATGGCATTCATTACGCCTTTAAAAGCATCTTTGGTCAAATATTGACGCATTGTACTTTCATTAAATACATTTTTCCCAAATAAATCCGACCTTTTTGAATTTTCACATACCTTAACAGGTTTCCTATTTAATGTTTCGGCTAAAGCTTGAAATCTAATTTTTGACATTGAATTACATTTAAAATATTAATAATATTTTTATTTTATTATACAAAAATACTAGTCTTTATAATATTTTGCACTATTATTTTTCTTCTTTATTAACAAATTACAATATTTTATTAAAAAAAATATAAATCTCACATTTTTACCCTATAAAAAATAGGGTGTGCATAAAAATAT
>JBBKXS010000015.1:0-2757 GCA_037969605.1 Flavobacteriaceae bacterium | reverse complement strand
ACCTATGGAAGTAGAAAAAACAGGAAATAAACAAGTTATTTATCAAGTTTTCACACGTTTATTCGGAAACACAAATTCAACCAACAAACCCTGGGGAACCATAGATGAAAATGGCGTTGGTAAATTCAACGATTTTACTGACAAAGCTCTTAAAGAAATCAAAGATTTGGGAGTAACGTATATCTGGTATACAGGTGTTCCCCATCATGATGTCATTACAGATTACTCTAAATATGGCATTTCAAACGACGATCCGGATATTGTTAAAGGTCGTGCAGGGTCTCCTTATGCGGTTAAAGACTATTATAATGTAAACCCGGATTTGGCAGTAAATCCTGAAAATAGATTACAAGAATTTAAGGATCTTATCGATCGTTCGCATAAAGTTGGATTAAAAGTAATTATAGATATAGTCCCAAATCATGTTGCCAGAAATTATCAAGGTTTAACCAATCCGGAAGGTGTTGAAGATTTTGGAGTAAGTGATAATAAACAAGTAGTTTACGATGTAAACAATAATTTTTATTACAATCCCAAAGATTCCTTTCAAGTCCCGGAATGGTTTAATGATTATAAACCGCTGGGTGGTGAAAAGCATCCAGATTCTGATGGCAAGTTTAAAGAAGTTCCAGCTAAATGGACAGGTAATGGTTCACGTTTATCGCAACCAAAAATGGATGATTGGTACGAAACGGTTAAGATTAATTATGGTGTAACTCCAAATGGGATTAAAGATTTTGATGAATTACCTGAAGGTTTTGAGAACAAAGATTATATAGAACATTTCAATTTTTGGAGTGATAAAACAGTCCCAAATTCATGGATAAAGTTTAAAGATATTGCTTTGTATTGGATAGCAATAGGAGTAGACGGCTTTAGATATGATATGTCCGAAATGGTGCCTGTTGAGTTTTGGAGTTATATGAATTCGGCGATTAAGATGAAGAATAATGATGCGTTTCTTTTAGGTGAGATTTACACACCAAGTATTTATCGTGATTATATAAAGAAAGGAAAGATCGACTATTTATACGATAAAGTTCAGTTTTATGATACCCTCAAACATGTGATGCAAGGTCATGGCAAAACCGATAACATTCCGCCAATTCAAGACGATTTAAAAGATATTGAGCACCATATGCTTCACTTTTTAGAAAATCATGATGAGCAAAGAATAGCAAGTCCTGAATTTGCTGGAAGCGCACTAAAAGGGAAACCTGCAATGGTAGTTTCTGCAACCATTAGCACCTCTCCAACAATGATTTACTTTGGGCAGGAATTTGGAGAGCCAGGAGCAGAGACTGGAGGATTTGGTAAACCTTCACGGACTTCCATTTACGATTATGTTGGAGTACCTTCATTTCAACGCTGGGTAAATAACAAGCAATTTGATGGTGGACAATCAACAGAAGACGAAAAAGTATTGCGCGATTTTTATAAGCGGCTTTTAAATTTTACTTTGGAGAGCAGTGCCTTAATGGGACACTATCAAGACATTCATCTATACAATAGAGAACACACCGAGAATTATAATAACAAGCTTTTGTCCTTTGTGCGCTGGAGTGATACCGAAAGGCTTATTATAGTTTCCAATTTTGACTATAGAAATTCGCACGAATTCAATTTACAAATTCCTGAAAGTATGATTAAAACTTGGGATTTAAATACTGGCACCTATGAAGTAATTGATGAATTATATAAGAAATACACTTCCGAATTAGTTGTAAATAAGGATAAGGGTTCGCTGCACGTAAAACTTAATCCTTTAGAATCATTAATATTGAAAATTGACTAAATTTATAAAATGAAACATATTTTAGCATTAGTAATTTTAATTTTCATTGTGAGTTGTAAAGAAAAACAAACAAATACTGTTACCGAATTGAAAGAAGTAAAGGTTGAGAAAGCTCCTTTTATTTGGGAAGCTGCTAATCTATATTTTTTGTTGACCGACCGTTTTAATAATGGAGATTCATCAAATGACGTTAATTTTGATAGAACTAAAGAAACTGGAAAATTACGAGGTTTTGAAGGTGGTGATATCAAAGGGATTACTCAAAAAATTGAAGAAGGCTATTTTACCAGTTTAGGAGTTAATGCCATATGGCTGACGCCCATTGTGGAACAAATTCATGGAGGTACAAATGAAGGTACAGGAATTAGTTATGGGTATCAAGGATATTGGACAAAAGACTGGACAGCTCTAGACCCTAATTTTGGAACAAAAGAAGACCTCAAGGAGTTGGTTGAAGTTGCTCATAAGAATGGAATACGAATCGTTTTAGATGCAGTGATAAACCATACAGGACCTGCAACCACAAAAGATGCTGTTTGGCCAAAAGATTGGGTAAGAGTTGGTCCACAATGTACTTATGACAATTATAAAAATACAATTACTTGTACTTTGGTTAAAAATCTTCCTGATATAAAAACTGAAAGCAATGAAGCTGTACAATTGCCACCAAAATTAATCGAAAAATGGAAAGCCGAAGGACGCTATGAAGAAGAGGTTGCAGAATTAGATGCCTTTTTCGCGCGAACAGGCTATCCGAGAGCACCTCGGTTTTATATCATAAAATGGCTTACAGATTATATCACAGAATTTGGGATAGATGGCTATCGAGCAGACACTGTAAAGCATATCGAAGAAAATGTATGGCAAGAATTTAAAGCAGAATGTGACTTTGCATTTACGCAATGGAAGGAAAACAATCCTGATAAAATTTTAGATAGTAATGCATTTTACCTTGTTGGAGA
>JBBKXS010000014.1:0-2564 GCA_037969605.1 Flavobacteriaceae bacterium | reverse complement strand
TGTCCTAATTGTGAAAAAGAATTTGAAGAAGGTTTTGAGTTTTGCCCTCATTGTGGTCAAAAGGCGAAGGATGAACTCACATTAGGAGTTTTGTTTTACAATACCATTGCGAATTACTTTTCATTTGATGCGCGTTTTTTCAAGAGTTTTATCCCTTTAATGATCAAACCTGGTTATTTGGCCAAAAAATTTTTGGAGGGCAAACGTTTATTATTTTTGCATCCCGCACAGATGTATTTGTTTGTTTCGGTAATTTTTTTCTTTCTGTATTCATTCAATTTGAGGGAAACTGTTCAAGAAGTTGATCAAAAATTCAAAAAAACAAATGTAGTTGAGCAATTAAATGATAGTATTGAAGCAAAAAAACCAGCTTTGGACTCTGTTAAGCTAGAGAAATTAATGAACCCATTAAAAGAAAGCAGCATTATTACCGGCATGAGCGAACAAGACGTTAAAAAGCTAGATTCGATTATTAAAGCCGAGAATAATAATGTTAAGGCAAATAATGTTTTAAATTTTGATTTTAATGAAAAAAAGGTTGATTCCCTTATTGCCATTAATGCTCCAGATAAGGCGATTTATAAAGCTATGGGAATGAGTGATGATGCTGGTTTTTTTACACGAAAAATCTATACACAGATGCTTAAGTTTTATAAGGATAGAGGGTTGGGTTCTATTTTGCAAACCTTTTACGATAGTATCCCGTTGGCAATGTTTTTTTTACTCCCAATTTTTGCTTTTATTTTAAAGATATTTTATTTTAGAAGAGGACGTTTTTCCCACCATTTGGTCTTTAGTTTTTATTTCTTTTCGTTCTTATTTACCGTATTTAGTATTTTGGTACTTACCAATTTATTGTGGAAAGATTTTCCTGGTTGGGTAACAACTCTAGTTATGCTGTCTACATTCTTTTACCTCTTTTTTGCGATCAAACGTTTTTATGGTCAAGGATGGTTTTTGAGTTTTTTTAAAAGTGGCTTGGTATCGTTTACTTTTCTGACCTTTGTAATACCTTTAGCGGTCATTATAATGGGATTGATGGCATTTTTGTTTTATTGAGAAATTGAATTTAATCAAACCTTATTTGATTAGAGTTTATCTTTCAAATAACTTCCTGTAATTGAATTTTTATTCATCACCAATTCTTCAGGCGTGCCTTGTGCAACAAGTTGTCCACCTCGTTCTCCACCTTCGGGTCCCAAATCAATAATATAGTCGGCACATTTTATGAGTTCCAAATTATGCTCAATTACTATAATCGAGTGCCCCTGATTAATAAGCGCTTGAAAGGATTTTAATAATTTTTTGATATCATGAAAATGTAAACCCGTTGTAGGTTCGTCAAAAATAAAAAGGGCATTGTTACTCTTAGAGCCTTTTCCTAAAAAAGACGCCAATTTAATGCGTTGTGCTTCACCACCAGAAAGGGTAGAAGAGCTTTGACCTAAGGTTACATATCCCAATCCCACATCTTGAAGGGGCTGCAATTTACCTTTTATTTTATCCTGATTATGTTCTGCAAAAAAAGTAATGGCATCATCAATGGTCAAATTTAATATATCATCGATGGTTTTGTTTTCAAAAGTTACTTCCAAGACTTCTTTTTTAAACCGTTTGCCCTTACAGGTTTCACATTCTAAATGCACATCGGCCATAAACTGCATTTCTATGGTTACATCGCCTTCTCCTTTACAGGTTTCACAACGTCCACCATCCACGTTAAAACTGAAATGTTTGGCTTGATAATTTCTTATTTTACTTAGTTTTTGATTTGCAAACAACGCCCTAATGTCATCATAAGCTTTTATGTAGGTCACTGGATTGGAACGCGAAGAGCGACCAATAGGATTTTGGTCAACAAACTCAATATGTTTTATATTGGTAAAATTTCCTTTCAAATCCGTAAACTGCCCAGCCTTATCCCCAAAATCAGTTAACTTTTTTTGTAAAGTTGGATAAAGAATTTTTTTGACCAAAGTACTTTTTCCACTTCCCGAAACTCCAGTAATTACGGTCAACATTTCAAGAGGAAAATTGACATCAATATTTTTAAGGTTGTGTTCTCGAGCTCCAACAATCTCGACATTGTATTTGGAAGTGCGACGTTTTTTAGGAACCTGAATTTTCAAGGCTCCATTTAAATATTGAGCAGTCAATGAATTCGAAATTAAAATATCCTGAAAGTTTCCAGTCGCAACCACTTCACCACCAAAAGTGCCAGCTTCAGGACCTATATCGATGATTTCATCAGCAGCTCGCATAATATCTTCATCATGCTCCACAACAATCACAGTATTCCCCAAATCGCGTAATGCAAGAAGTACTTTTATGAGTTTTTGAGTGTCTTTTGGATGTAATCCAATACTGGGTTCATCTAAAATATACATGGATCCCACCAAACTGCTTCCCATTGAAGTCGCCAAATTAATCCGTTGGCTTTCACCTCCTGATAAAGTGTTGGAGCGTCGATTAAGTGTTAGGTAATCCAGACCGACATTAGATAAAAAGGAAAGGCGATTAATGATTTCTTTAAGAAGGCGTTCGGCAATCTTTGTATCATGATC
>JBBKXS010000013.1:0-6014 GCA_037969605.1 Flavobacteriaceae bacterium | reverse complement strand
TATTTGCAACCGATCAAAAATTTACAATGACAAAATCGAATATTGCCATTTTCTTTAGTTTGATATTTACCACGTTTATTATAGTGATTCCTGTATTAACTATTATAAATTATGATCATGGGATTTTACTTTATTTAGATGTAAATGAAGAAGAAAGTAAAGGAGTTGAATCTCATAAAACTCTTGAATTGTCATTTGTAAAAGCTAACTTTTATTCTGAAATATTTGAAGAGTACAAGCCTAACAATCTTATTATATATCAGTTCAAATCATATAGTAAGGCACACTTAAATTTAGTTTCTCCGCCTCCTGAAAAACATATTTTATAAAATATGTTTTTAGCTTTTTTTAGCTAATTCAAATACCAATCAATTATTAGCCTTAATAGCTAAAATAGAATCATTTATAACAAAAAAAGTTAATTTTTTATTGACAATTCTTTAAATCTTAAAAGAGTTTTCAAATAAAAACAGCAACTAAATTAATTCAAACATTAATTAAGTAAATAAATTATGAAAGCACATACTAGAGAAACACAGGCAACAATGACGCCTCAAAAGTCATTAAACTATTTAAAAGAGGGGAATTTAAGATTCCAAAATAATTTAAAAGCCAACAGAAACCTTTTAGAGCAAGTTAACGATACAAGTGATGGCCAATTTCCGTTTGCCACTATATTAAGCTGTATCGATTCCAGAGTTTCGGCAGAATTGGTATTCGACCAAGGCTTAGGGGATATTTTTAGCGTTCGAATTGCAGGTAACTTCGTAAATGAAGATATTTTGGGAAGCATGGAATTCGCATGTAAATTGGCTGGAACCAAACTCATTGTAGTTTTGGGACATACGGCATGTGGCGCTGTAAAAGGCGCATGCGATGATGCTAAAATGGGCAATCTGACCAAACTTATTTCAAAAATTAAACCAGCAGTAAATGCTGTTTCTGAGCCAAAAGAGGCAAGTTTGAGAAACTCTAAAAATTCAGAATTTGTAGATAATGTTGCTAAAGTTAATGTACAATTGACAATTGACAGAATTCATGCTGAAAGTCCGATTCTAACTGAAATGGAAAAGAATGGAGAGATAATGATCATTGGAGCAATGTATGATATTAATACAGGAGAAGTCAACTTTTTTGAATAATTTAAAGTAACCTGATGAGGGAAAAAATATTGAAAAAGAAAATAAAAATGGTAGCATTGGCATTGTTGTTAGTGCTACCGGTTTTTATGAAAGCTCAGGACAGTAATTTTGGTAATTGGCTTATTTATATTGGAAATAAAAAACTGGATTCGAAATGGAATATTCATAATGAGATCCAATATCGAAATTATAATGCTATTGGAGATTTAGAACAATTGTTGTTAAGAACTGGTTTGGGATACACCTTTAAGGAGTCCAAAAACAATGTTTTATTAGGCTATGGATATATTTTATCTGAAAACTATACAGATAATACCGAAGATAAAATAACGGTAAACGAACATCGTATTTTTCAACAATTTATAACAAGTCAATCTTTTGGGAATATCAAATTAAATCATCGTTATAGATTTGAACAGCGTTTTGTAGAAGATGATTTTAAAATGCGGTTCAGATATTTTCTCGGGTTGAGTATCCCAATAAATACTTCAAATAAATATTATTTTTCGGCTTACAATGAAATATTTTTAAATACTCAAAGCTCAATTTTTGACAGAAACCGACTTTATGCAGGGATAGGTCATAACTTTAATTCTAATTTTAGAGTTGAAATAGGTTACATGAATCAGTTTTTCGAAACATCTAGCAGAGATCAACTCAACATCATAACATTTCTAAATTTTTAAAAAATAACCAACAACAAATTAAACATTAACATGAAAAATTTATTTAAACATATTAAAGGAGATGCTTTTGGAGGAATAACAGCAGGTATTGTTGCACTGCCTTTGGCATTGGCTTTTGGGGTATCATCTGGATTGGGCCCTAGCGCAGGTTTATACGGGGCTATTTTTCTTAGTTTTTTTGCAGCTCTGTTTGGGGGAACAAATACCCAAATATCTGGACCAACCGCTCCAATGACAGCCGTAAGCATGGTTATAATTGCCAGTATCATTGCTGTTAATGATGGCGATGTTGAAAAAGCATTGCCCGCAATTTTAACAGTGTTCTTATTGGCGGGCTTAATGCAAATAGGATTGGGAGCTATTGGTGTTGGTAAGTATATAAAGTATATTCCATATCCGGTTGTTTCAGGATTTATGACCGCTATTGGGGTTATAATTTTGATAACTCAAATTTTACCATCATTAGGCTATTACCCTAAAGATGATGCTGAATATGTAGGACAGTTTAAGCCTCAGGCTGAAGAACTTATCCTAGAGAACATATTAAAGAAGGAAGCAGGAGAAGGGATATTAGTTCTTGAAAATTTTAAAGAAACCATTGAAAGAGCACAACTCATAACAGAAGATGATATTTTAAAGGAATCCAAGACATTGGCCAATAATGATGCTTCTGGAGTATCAGGAACTATTAATGTTTTACCTAGAGCCATTAAGCACATAAATTGGTTAGAACTTGCCCTAGCTATTGCTACCATATTTATAATTTATGGTTTCAAAAGGATAACTACAAAAATACCAAGTACTCTAGTTGCCTTAGTTGTAGTGTCTGGAGTTGCCCTAGCATTTGGATTAAATTATAAACCAATAGAAGAAATACCAAGTGGTATTCCAATTCCTAAACTAGAAATATTTACCAATTTAAGTTTATCAAGCATTACTCCATATATTTTTACAGCTTTAACCTTGGCATTGTTAGGAGCAATAGATTCATTACTAACTAGTGTGGTTGCTGATAATATGACAAAAACCAAGCATAAACCTAATAAGGAATTGGTAGGACAAGGTATAGGTAATAGTATTGCAGCTGTTTTTGGCGGGATTCCAGGTGCAGGAGCAACTATAAGAACAGTAGTAAACATTAAATCTGGTGGAAAAACAAAACTTTCAGGTATGATTGCTGGAATAATGTTGTTAATCATTTTAATGGTACTTGGTCCCATAGCATCTAAAATTCCAGCAGCGGTACTAGCCGGTATTCTTATTACAGTTGGAATAGGTGTAATGGATTATAAAGGATTAAAAGCAATCCCTAGTTTACCTCGAGATATAAAATTAGGCCCATTAAAATTAAGTTCAGAGGTACTTATTATGCTAATTGTATTGTTGCTATCCACATTTTGGAATTTAGTATATGCTGTAGGTATTGGTCTTGTGATAGCCTCTTTAATGTTTATGAAAAAAATTGGAGATTTAACAGGTCAGCGTTCAGATGTAAAGCCACTGAAAGAGGAAGTTTGGAATGACGAAATGGATTTCCCTAAACACTTAAAGGAATTAGTTTTTATAAAACACATAAAGGGGCCATTGTTTTTTGGTTCAACTAGTAATTTTCAGCAATTGGCACAACAAATCCCATCATCTGCTAAAGCTGTAATAATTAGGATGGATCGTATGGCCTATATGGACCAATCTGGACTTTATGCTATGGAAGATGTCCTTGTCGATCTTAAAAAGGCAGATATTAATGTATTGCTAGTTGGGGTACTTCAACAGCCAAAATATATGATGGAACGTATTGATATTATTCCAGATTTGATCCCTAATGAGCATATCTTCGAAAATTTTAACGATTGTTTAAGATGGATTAAATCAAATGTAAAGCATTAAACAAATGAATAGATTTTGTTCTCCTATTTAAGATTAAAAGGTTCCAAATGAAATTAAAATAATTTATCTTGCAGGCGATAATTATTTAATATGATCTGGGAAAAACTACTGTCATTAAAACGATTTGGAGACACACACAAACGCATAAGAAAAGAACAAGATGAAACCCGATTAGGTTTTGAAGTAGATTATGATCGGGTTATCTTTTCTTCTGAATTTAGAAGCCTTCAGGACAAAACACAGGTCATTCCGATGTCCCAAACCGATTTTGTGCATACACGTTTAACCCATAGTTTGGAAGTCAGTGTTGTTGGTCGTTCCATAGGGAGAAAAGTTGGCCAGAAAATCCTTGAAAAACATCCGCATTTAAAAGATTCACTTGGTTATCAAGCCAATGATTTTGGTGCTATTGTAGCTGCAGCTTCTTTAGCACATGATATAGGAAACCCTCCTTTTGGTCATTCAGGGGAAAAAGCTATAGGGGAATTTTTTAAAACAGGAAATGGTAAGCAATTTAAAAATGAGATGACCGAAAGCGAACATCAAGATCTTTGTGATTTTGAAGGAAATGCCAATGGATTTAAGATTCTTACCGAAAGCAGACAGGGTAGAGAAGGAGGCCTTCGCTTAAGTTATGCTACGCTTGGTGCCTTTATGAAATATCCCAAGGAGTCGTTGCCAAAAAAACCTACCCAACATATTGCAGATAAAAAATACGGTTTTTTTCAAAGTGAAAAAGAAGCTTTTGTAGAGATTGCTAGTGAGCTTGGGCTGATAAAAACAAGTTCAAAAGGCAATATTAGTTATTCAAGGCATCCATTGGCTTATTTGGTTGAAGCAGCCGATGATATTTGTTATACAATTATTGATTTTGAAGATGGCATTAATTTGGGATTGATACAAGAAGAATTGGCATTGGAATATCTTATCAATTTAGTAAGGGATTCCATCAATACCAAAAAGTACCAATTGCTTTCAAATACTCAAGATCGATTAAGCTACTTGAGGGCTTTGGCAATCAATACCTTAATAAATGAGGTTGTAACCTTATTCATAAAGCATGAAGAAAGCATTTTAAGTGGCAAATTTTCAAAAGCGTTGTTGGACATTAGCCATTACGAAGCTCAAATAAAAGATATTATTAAAGTGAGTATTGAAAACATATATCAATCCAAAGAAGTCATTGAAAAGGAAATAGCAGGTTATGAAGTCATCAATCAGCTTTTAAACAACTTTACAACCTCTGCCTATAATGTTTTTACTGGAAAGATATCAAACTATGACAACCTGATTTTAAAGATGTTCCCTAATACATTGAATTTTAATAACGATAGGTTATATGATAATCTTTTGTCCGTATGTCATTTTGTATCAAAACTCTCCGATAGTAATGCGATGTTCACCTATAAAAAATTAAAAGGATTCCATATCTAAATAGCCACTGTTGATATTGGTGTTAATAATTATCAATGACTCTATGAGAATAAGGTCTAAAATAGGTCATCTTTGTTTTGTGATTCAAAACGCTTAATAACATTTTATCGATAAAAATTGCATTTTAACGATAAATGGTTATATTTGTTCACAGATAATTCAAAATTACTATAATGAAAAAAAATCTTTTAAGTGCCATTGTTATTTTTTTTGTGACCATTGCACTTCTTCTGATGATTGATGACATTTCAAAAAGTAAAAATTCGCAATTAGACCATAGTGTGGATATTTATAATGCGCCTCAACAACCAGAATTGGCAACTATTGATGACGCAGAATAAACGATTCTATGGTTTTCGCAATGCCTTTAGGATCTAATTCTATTTGATGTTGTAACTCTTCTATCGAGGCATGTTCAATAAAATGGTCGGGTACGCCCATAACTTTGATAGGGTTTTTATAGCCAAATGATGCAGCAAATTCCAAAATTGAAGAGCCAAATCCTCCTTTAATACATCCATCTTCTATAGTCAATATTAAAGCATGGTTTTTGAAAACTTTGTGAAGTAATGCTTCATCTAAAGGTTTTACAAAACGCATATCATAGTGAGCGATTTGTTCATTGTCAGAATGGAGTTCAATAGCTTCGGTTACATTATTGCCAATAAACCCAACGCTTAATATTGCCAAAGAATCCCCGTGCTTTAGTTCAATTCCTTTCCCAATTTCTATAAGTCTAAAATCTTGTTTCCAATCTAAAATATGACCTCTACCTCTAGGATATCGTATGGCAATAGGATGTTGCAAACCTAATTGGGCGGTGTACATGATGTTTCGCAGTTCTATTTCATCACGAGGAGCAAAA
>JBBKXS010000012.1:0-12348 GCA_037969605.1 Flavobacteriaceae bacterium | reverse complement strand
GATAAAGTGATTCGTTTCCCTAAAGTGGTAATAGGACAATAATATAGATATGGCAAAAGAAGATTTTTACGATATATTAGGGATTACGAAAAGTGCAACGGCCGATGAGATCAAAAAGGCCTACCGAAAGATGGCCATAAAATACCATCCAGACAAAAACCCGAACGACAAAAAAGCAGAGGAGAATTTCAAGAAAGCAGCCGAGGCCTATGAAGTGTTGAGCGACCCCGAAAAAAAATCAAAATACGACCAATATGGCCATCAGGCCTTTGAAGCAGGAGGTTATGGCGGTCACCATATGAACATGGAAGATATCTTCAGTCAGTTTGGGGATATTTTTGGTGGAGCGTTTAGTGGTGGTGGCGGATTTTCTGGTTTTGGTGGTGGTTTTGGCGGTGGCCAACGCCGTGTAAAAGGCAGTAACTTAAGGATTCGTGTCAACCTAACTTTGGAAGAAATAGCCAATGGCGTAGAAAAGAAAATCACGATCAAGCGAAAAGTTCAGGCTCCGGGAACCACTTATAAAACCTGTTCTACCTGTAACGGTGCTGGACAAGTTACCAGAGTGACCAATACCATTTTGGGCCGAATGCAAACCGCTTCGCCTTGTCCAACCTGCGGAGGCGCAGGCCAAATGATTGATAAAAAACCAGCCGATGCCGATGCACAAGGATTAAAAGTGAAAGATGAAACCGTAAGTGTTAAAATTCCTGCAGGCGTGGTGGATGGCATGCAACTTAAGGTGACTAGTAAAGGAAACGAAGCACCTGGAAATGGCATTTCAGGGGATTTGTTGGTGGCCATTCAAGAAGAAGAACATCCTACCTTAAAACGTGAAGGCGATAATTTACATTACGATATGTATGTGAGTCTTCCGGATGCGGTGTTGGGAAATTCCAAAGAAATTGATACTGTAACGGGCAAGGTGCGGATTAAGATTGAACCTGGTGTACAATCGGGTAAGATTTTGCGCTTGCGCGGAAAGGGCATCCCAAGCATCAATGGTTATGGTAGAGGAGATCTATTGGTACATGTGAATGTTTGGACACCCAAAACCCTAAATAAGCAACAAAAGGAATTTTTTGAAAGCATGAAAAGCGATGAACATTTCCAGCCAAAGCCCGATAGCGATGATAAATCATTTTTTGAAAAAGTTAAAGATATGTTTTCTTAAGAATCCTTTTTTTAAGAAAAAACACTATATTTGGTTATCACTAATTTGCGTTAGTGATAATTTTTCTTTTTCATAGCAATTTTTTCCCATCCTTAATTTATTAAGGATGGGTTTTGTTTTTTTGGCAAAATGTTAATTATTGTCCACATATTAAAGTTGGCTTTGGTAACATTTGGTATCTTTACGCTACTTATGCCATAACCATAATTCACAAGTTTATGAACGATTTATTAGTTGCCGATTCGGTTTCCAAACACTTTGGAACTTTTAAGGCACTAAACAAGGTTTCCATATCGGTTGCAAAAGGCAGTATTTTTGGACTTTTAGGTCCTAACGGAGCAGGAAAAACCACCCTGATAAGGATTATCAACCAAATCACCATGCCAGATGAAGGTAAGATATTGTTGGATGGCGTCCCTCTGCGACCAGATCACATCAGCGATATAGGCTATTTGCCAGAAGAACGAGGTTTGTACAGATCCATGAAGGTGGGCGAACAGGCCCTGTATTTGGCACAGCTTAAAGGCATGTCTAAAGCCGACGCCAAGGAACGCTTAAAATATTGGTTTGACAAATTGGAAATTGGCGAGTGGTGGAACAAAAAGATTCAGGAGTTAAGTAAAGGACAGGCACAAAAAATTCAGTTTGTGGTCACCGTTTTACATCGTCCAAAACTATTGATATTCGACGAACCATTTTCGGGTTTTGACCCCATAAATGCCAATGTGATCAAGGATGAAATTCTTCAATTACGCGATGAAGGTGCTACGGTTATTTTTTCAACCCATCGTATGGAATCGGTGGAGGAATTGTGCGACCATATAGCCCTCATCCATGAATCCAATAAAATATTGGATGGGAAACTGACCGATATTAAACGGGAGTTTAAGACGAATACCTTTGAAGTGGGATTACAAACCAAGAATGTTGGTGAACTTACCAAAATGATCCAAGAAAAGTTTGAGGTATTACCAGCGACTTTTAAAAGTCTTAACGATGATATAAAGCTGAATATTAAACTAAACGGGACGGCAACTTCCAACGATTTGTTATCCTTTCTAACCTCAAAGGCCGAGGTGCATCACTTTGTGGAAGTGATTCCAAGTGCGAACGATATTTTTATTAAAACCGTAAAAGACCACTAACATGAATCATTTATCCTTGATCATCCAACGGGAATATATTACCAAGGTAAGGAACAAATCGTTCATTATCATGACGGTTTTGAGTCCTTTAATCATGATTGCTCTTATAGCGGTAGTGGCCTATCTGTCACAAATCAACAATAATAAACAGCGCACTATTGCTGTATTAGATGAAGCAGGGTTAGTAAGCGATGTTTTTAAAAAAGAGGATAATATTACTTATGACCTTTTAAAAGGTGTTTCTCTAGCCGATGCTATTGAACAAGTCAAGACAAAAAATCAATACGGATTGCTTTATATCCCGAACAATAGCAATATTGAGAACATATCGGGGCATATTAAATTTTATTCGGAAGACTCGCCCTCTTTGACCATTATGTCTGGTTTGGAAAGCAAATTGGAAAAAAAACTTACCGATGTAAAATTACAACTGGAAGGTGTTGATATTGAAAAAATAAGGACCTCAAAGACCAATATCAATATTTCACAGGAAAGTTTTACTGGTGAAACCTCTTCAAAAATTGATAATATTTTAAAATTATCTTTTGGGGGCATTGCAGGTTACCTTTTGTTCATGTTCATCATTATTTATGGCAATATGATTATGCGAAGTGTCATTGAAGAAAAAACAAGTAGGATTATTGAAGTCATTATCTCATCGGTAAAGCCCATACAATTGATGATGGGCAAGATTATAGGCACGTCTTTGGCTGGCATTACCCAATTTGTAATTTGGATTATTTTGGGAAGTTTAGCCATGATAATCCTGTCTTCTATTTTTGGTGTTAGTTTTACCGCAGTTCAATCACCACAACAAGAGATGATGCAGCAAACCATGCAAAATACCAATGAAATGCAAATGATCATCACTGCATTTTATAACCTTCCCATTGCCAATCTTGCGATTGCCTTTATCTGTTTCTTTTTGGGAGGGTATTTACTCTACAGTTCGTTTTATGCTGCTATTGGTGCCGCAGTAGATAACGAAACCGATACACAACAATTTATTATGCCCATTTTAATGCCGTTAATTTTGGCAGTATATGTGGGTATCTTTACCGTTATTGAAGACCCTCATGGTACAGTCTCAACCGTGTTTTCGTTTATTCCATTGACGTCACCTGTTGTTATGTTGATGCGAATTCCTTTTGGAGTTCCTATTTGGCAACAATTGTTATCTTTAGGATTATTAATAGGAACCTTTATGCTAACGGTTTGGTTTGCTGCCAAAATATATAGAGTGGGTATTTTAATGTATGGGAAAAAGCCAACCTATAAAGAATTATATAAATGGTTAAAGTATTAAAATGAGAGAGATTTTAGAACTTTTAAAAACGCCCTATCAGCTTACCGAAAATGTATCAGTAAGTATCATGGACCTCTTGATATTGACTATTGTATTGATCATAGCAAGTTTGCTATTAATAATAGTCAGAAAATTGTTGAGCAGAAATATGCCTCAAGATGACAAGAAAAAATTTAAGGTCGTTTTTGGTTATGCCAGATGGTTGATTTATGTTGTTATCATGCTCATTACCTTTCATAGTTTAGGAGTCAATGTGACGGGAATATTCGCTGCTTCAGCAGTTTTATTAATAGGTGTTGGTCTCGCTTTGCAAACTTTATTTCAGGACATTATTTCTGGAGTTTTTATATTGGTTGACCAATCGGTTCATGTTGGGGACATCATTGAGATTGAGGGCAAAATAGGAAAGGTTGACGAAATCAAGTTAAGGACCACGAGAGCCACAACTTCGGATAATAAAGTATTGGTAATCCCAAACCACCTCTACTTGACAAACAGTTTGTACAATTGGACACAAAATGGCGTCATGACCCGCGAATCCGTATCGGTGGGTGTGGCTTATGGAAGTGATGTGCAATTGGTAAAAAAGCTCTTACTTCAAGCTGCTTCAAATCAACCTGAAGTGTTGGCTACACCTCCGCCGGCAGTTTTATTCACTGATTTTGGAGACAGTTCCCTGAATTTTAAGGTGGTGTTCACACTAGCCGATAGTTTTAATGCACGTTTTCCTCAAAGTAGCATACGTTTCGAAATCGACCGTTTATTTAGAGAACATGACATAAGTATTCCATTCCCACAAAGAGATATTCATATTATTGAAAAAAACAAATAAAGCATGCCAAAAATATTAGTTATAGAAGACGAAGCAGCCATCAGGCGTGTCTTGGTCAAGATTCTTTCTGAAGAAAACAATGCTTATCAAGTAGAAGAAGCTGAAGACGGTTTAATAGGGATTGAAAAAATTAAAAAAGACGATTTCGATTTGGTGCTATGCGATATAAAAATGCCAAAAATGGACGGTGTTGAAGTGTTAGAGGCTGTAAAAAAAATAAAGCCAGAAATACCCATTGTCATGATTTCAGGACATGGCGATCTGGATACCGCCGTCAACACCATGCGTATGGGGGCCTTTGATTATATTTCGAAACCACCAGACTTAAACCGTTTACTCAATACAGTTCGAATCGCTTTAGATAGAAAAGAGCTTGTTGTAGAGAACAAAATGCTCAAAAAGAAAGTGAGCAAAAATTATGAGATGATTGGGGAAAGCAAAGCCATTTCCAAGATCAAGGACATGATTGAAAAAGTGTCGGCCACAGATGCTCGGGTGCTTATTACTGGACCTAACGGAACAGGTAAGGAACTAGTTGCACATTGGTTGCACCAAAAGAGTGAACGCGCCAATGGCCCATTGATTGAGGTCAATTGTGCCGCCATTCCATCGGAATTGATAGAAAGTGAACTTTTTGGCCATGTTAAAGGAGCCTTTACGAGTGCTGTAAAAGACCGTGAAGGAAAATTTGAAGCAGCCAATGGCGGTACCATTTTTTTGGATGAAGTTGGCGATATGAGCTTATCTGCACAGGCTAAGGTATTACGTGCATTACAGGAAAGTAAAATTCAGCGTGTAGGCAATGATAAAGACATTAAGGTGGATGTTAGGGTCATTGCGGCGACCAATAAAGATCTTAAAAAAGAGATTGAAGAAAAAAGATTCCGTGAAGATTTATATCACAGGTTGGCCATAATTTTGATTCACGTGCCTGCATTGAATGAGCGTCGTGAGGATATTCCCTTGCTTATTGATTATTTTACCGGTAAAATCGCAGAAGAACATGGCACTGCCAAAAAAGCGTTTACAGATAAAGCCATTAAGTTACTTCAAGAATACGACTGGACTGGGAACATTAGGGAACTCCGCAATGTCGTGGAACGCCTTATCATCTTGGGTGAAAAAGAAGTGAATGAAAACGATGTCAAGTTGTTTGCTGCTAAATAGAAAAAACAGCCCGAAAAAGTAAGTGGACTTAAGTTTGTCATTCTGAATTTATTTCAGAATCCTTCAGAAGGGTTTATACTAAACAAGAAGAACTTGAAACATCTGTCCGATTATAAGGCGGGAGTTTAAGTTGACATCGTTTTCATTCAGCCTGCTTCATTAAACATTAATTCCCAGTGTCACAGGTACTCAGCATATCCATATAATTTGAGGTCAAATCTTGAATCGATTTAAGGTAATAGGTTTTAATTTCATCTACCGATTTTGAGATCAACTGATCATCACTCTTACTTACGGTTTTATCAGAAATTGAGGAATTGCACTGGCAGGCATTCAATACTTCATTATAAGCCAGAATATTTTTTGAAATAGCAGCATTGGTCTTCATAATGAGTTGTTGTTTTTCAATAAATAGGTCATCTTCTTTTTGTTTGGCCAATTGCTGGTTTAAGGCTTCTTGTTGCTTCAATAAAACGTCCTGTTGTTGTTTTAATCGTAACTGCTCTTGTTCTAAATCAGTTATCTTATAATCTGTTACGCCGCTAGAAGTGCTCTTATCCGATAGTGTACAATAGTCAAGTGCCGTGATTATTTTTTGGGCATAATCTTTTGCTTTTCCAACAAAGTATTGTGCTTCAGCCATAGTTTCTATTGGCGGAACTTTGGATAATTTTTCAATACTTTCATAGGTATAGTTTTCTACATTTTCACATGTACAGGTTTTTATTACATTTTGTACACGCTCAAAGGCTTCCAATGTTTTATTGGCATAAAATTTTAGGTGTGTGATGTTATTGGCCTCTAAAGCGTTTTTAGCATTATTAAAGGCATAAACAATATGCGCTTGGGCATCAGAACAGCCTGATTGTGAAAAGCTCAAGAAATAGACACAAAAGATAACTGGAAAAAGAAAGATTTTTTTCATGGTATTGGGGTTTAACATAAATAGGTGCGGTAAAAATAACAAAAAATTTGAATGCAGCGTGTTTTTTTAGATAAGCTGCAGTTTTTGGTTATATTTAAAACATGAACACTTATTAAGGATGAAATGAAAAAAGTAGACATCAACACCTTCAAGATTACAAAGCGAATTCAAATACAGCAGCTAAAAGCGACCTATGATTTAGGCGCTTCAAAAGGGGATATTAAAGATGAGATGGTTGAAGTTCGAGAAAAATTGGGGAAACTTCAGGATACCATGTATGCCCATGGTAAATATGCCGTTTTGGTCTGTTTGCAAGGGATGGATACTGCGGGCAAAGACAGTTTAATTCGTGAAGTATTTAAAGATTTCAATACCAGAGGTGTCGTGGTTCATAGCTTTAAAGTTCCTACCAAGTTGGAACTTGATCACGATTATTTGTGGAGGCATTATATTGCACTGCCAGCTCGTGGTAAATTTGGTATTTTCAATCGCACTCATTATGAAAATGTGTTGGTGACCAGAGTACATCCGGGATACATTTTAGGGGAACATATACCAACCGTTAATTCGGTTGATGACATTAACGAAAATTTTTGGGACCAACGCTTTGAACAGATCAACAATTTTGAAAAACATATCGCTAAAAATGGCACCATTATTTTTAAATTCTTTTTGAACCTTTCAAAATCCGAACAAAAACATAGATTACTTCGGCGTTTAGAAAAACAGGAAAAAAACTGGAAGTTCTCACCAGATGATTTAAAGGAACGGAAACTTTGGGAAACCTACCAAGACTGTTATGAAGATGTCCTAAACAGAACCTCTACATCTTATGCACCTTGGTATACCATTCCTGCAGATGATAAGTCCACAGCACGCTATCTTGTAGCTCGAATATTATATGATACTCTAAAAACCTATACCGATATTACGGAACCCGAATTGGATGATGAGGTCAAAGCCAATTTGGAGTTGTACAAGCAGCAATTGGAAAACGAATAGATTTTAAAAACTAAAAATTGAGTTTTTAAGGTTTCTTTTAGAATTCATGTCTGTTTTAAATAGTACCTTTAAATTTTTAACCAAAAACCTAAAATCGAATACATAATTAATGAAGCAATTCCTCATACTTTTTAGTCTTATAATATCCTTAATTGCCTCGGCACAGACTGATGCTGAAATCATAAAACATATTTATAACAGCTCATTGACCAATGGGAAAAGTTACCAATGGCTGGATTATTTATCCAATCAAATTGGTGGCCGTCTTTCAGGGTCTTTAAATGCCGAACGTGCTGTTGAATATACCAAAGTAGAGTTAGAGAAATTAGGATTAGACCAAGTATGGTTGCAACCGGTAATGGTACCACGTTGGGTACGTGGTGCACCAGAATATGCCTATATTGAAACGGCTCCAGGAAAAACTACTATGGTTAATATTTGTGCCTTGGGCAGTTCAATTGCAACTCCTGCAGGTGGTATTAAGGCCAATGTTATTGAGGTTAAGAGTATAGAAGAATTAGCGACTTTAGAAAAGGAAAAAATTGAAGGTAAGATTGTATTTTTTAACCAACCTATGCAAGCCGATTTAATCAGTACGTTTGAAGCTTATGGTGGTTGCGTAGATCAACGTGGTTCTGGGGCAAAAGAGGCCAGCAAATTTGGTGCCGTTGGCGTTATCGTACGTTCCATGAATTTACGCCTCGACGATTTTCCTCATACTGGAAATATGAACTATGGCGATATTCCAAACTCCCAACGTATTCCTGCTGCGGCTATCAGTACCAACGATGCCGAATTATTAAGTGCTATGTTGTCCCTTGACAAAACCCTTAAGTTTTTCTTTCGTCAAAATTGTCAGCAATTAAAGGAGGTCCAGTCTTACAATGTGATTGGACAAATTACAGGAAGTGAGTTTCCCAATGAATATATAGTGGTTGGTGGACATTTGGATTCTTGGGATTTAGGGGATGGTTCCCATGACGATGGTGCGGGTTGTGTACAGTCTATGGATGTGCTAAGACTTCTTAAAGAAACTGGAATTAAACCTAAACGCAGTATTAGAGTGGTACTTTTTATGAATGAAGAAAATGGCTTGCGTGGCGGTAACAAATATGCAGAAATTGCTAAACAAAAAGGTGAAAATCATGTTTTTGCCTTAGAAAGTGATTCAGGTGGATTTACTCCAAGAGGGTTTAACTTTGATTGCAGTGATGATATCTTTAATAAAGTATTGGAATGGAAACCCCTGTTCAAACCGTATTTGATCCACTATTTTGAAAAAGGAGGGAGTGGTGCTGATATTGGGCCACTTAAAGGAAATATTGATGTTTTGGCAGGACTACGCCCAGATTCACAGCGCTATTTCGATTACCATCATGCCAGCAACGATACTTTTGATGCTGTTAATAAGCGCGAACTGGAACTTGGTGCTGCCACCATGACGGCCCTTGTTTATTTATTTGATAAGTACGGAACGAAAATCAATAATCATTAATATCATTATGAAAACTTTTGTAACCTTATGTCTCATCTTTTCATGTATAACTATGACTGCTCAAGACACTTCTGAAGAACAATTGCCCTATTACGAAATCCCAGATTATCCTGAATCCTTTACAGCGGGAACGGTTGCTGCGCGTATGGTGGATGGCTTGGGATTTAGATATTATTGGGCCACCGAAGGCTTAAGAGGTGAAGATTTGGCTTATAAACCAAGTGCTGAGGCGCGAACAACTGCTGAAACGATTGATCATCTTTATGGCTTATCCAAAGTGATTGTTAACGCTACTTTGCAGAAACCCAATAGAAGTACCGATGAACCAGAAATGAGCTTTGAAGACAAACGCAAACAAACGCTTATCAATATTAAAACGGCAGCCGACATTTTAAGAGTTAATGATGACCTTACCCAATTTAATATTATATTTGAGCGGGACAATGGCAGTTCAGAATTTCCATTTTGGAACAACATTAACGGACCTATTGAAGATGCCGTATGGCACTGTGGACAGGTAGTGTTGCTAAGACGCGCATCTGGCAATCCTTTTAACTCCAAAGTTAGTGTGTTTACAGGAAAAGTAAGGGAGTAATGGTAAAGGTATTTTTGCTCGAAATACAGCCAATGTCATGCTGAGCCTGTCGAAGCATAGGTTGATTACCCAAAAAATAATGGATTACCGTAAACAGTCTTCGACAGGCTCAGACTGACAAAGCAACGATTTGTTTGTGTTTGATGTTTTATACTAATCTGTAGCATTGTCGCCGTTTTTTTTCTCCTTCTTCATTTCAAGGTATTTGCTTACCAACCTAACGCCCAATCTAGCGAAAAGGATAATTGCAATTACCATAACTATGTCAAATCCGTTCATGTATACTTTGGTATGAACTACAAAACTAGAGTTTTTAGTTTGAGTTAGTGGTTATTTTTTATTGAATTTAACGTTTATTAGACTTATACGATCTCGCCAATGGCATTTTTACGGTATCTGGAGGTTTTACCTTCGTTAAGAAGGTTTTGGCGGATGTTTTTAAAGAGTTTTATCATTTTAATCGATGCGGTTTAAATCAGATTCTATAAGTTTAAGCAGCTTTTTACACTCGGTTTGAGTATTTTCGGCAGGTTTGTATACTAGCCATCCCATATCGTTGAGTTGGGTCCTTAAAAAGTATTTGAATTCATTATCCTGCTTCAATGCTTCGTAATTTAAGGGTTTCATGGTTCCAATTACTTTTTGATCTTTGTAATCTCCATTCCAGGAATCCCTAAATCGAGAATTGTACACATTCCGTTTTGCATGATCTATCATCTCTACATAACGTAGCTCCCATGTATACAACCATGGGTCAATTTCATCATAAATCAAGATGATCAAATCCCGTATTTCTTTGTTGGTAATGACATCAAAACCAGCAGATTTTAAGGTTTCGTATACGCCGTTGGTTAAACCACCTGTTTCAAAAAGTAGGGTAGTGTCAAAGAAATAATAATCCAAAGAATCGGAATATGGAAGATCATTTTCAAGATGGTTGAGCACATTTTTAATTGCAATTTTTGCACGATCATATTGCATGAATATAGAATCTATTTGAAGAATATCAAATTGCAATCCTTTTTCAAAGTCTTTTAGTATTTCTACTTCCTTAACTCTTGCTTTTCTGGATTCATTCCAGTTGTTGATTTGCAAGGCAATCAAAATACCTATGACCACTAGTACAATTTCACCAATGGCATATTTAAAATACTTACCAGTTTTATTTTCCATAATGAGGTTTTGACGAATTTTACGAAAGAATTTAATCACAATTTTTAGAATTTAATGACTTTTAGATTCAATTTCCTTATTAAGAAGTTCATGAACTTTTAGTAGTCTTTGATATCGCACTTCTTCATATGCGAGATATTCTTTTCTTTTTAACAAGGTCGTTTTTAATATGTTCCGATATATTGCATTACTTTTTAGTGCTTCGTAGTTGTGCGGAACCATCCATTTTTCTTCTACAATATCTGCCGTAAATACGCTTTCAAAAAGTTCGGTTAAGAGTGGTATTACGGTCTGGTTTTCGTACAGATTGTTTCTATTATTGAGTTCGAGAAGCCATTTTGTGTTGGTTTCGTAAGCCCTTATGAGCTCTTCTTTTAGGGTATCGTTTTTAATAAATCCAAAGCCGTAGCTTTTTGCATTTTGATAGGCTTGATCTCTAACGAGTCCGATATATCTGGTGTGGGCATTTGCAAAATGGAATTTTAAAGAATCATTATATGGCAAATTAGCTTCAAAATGTTTTATTAAATACTCACAAGAAGCTTGTGAGTATTTGTTTCCATCAATTTGCAGTTTTTGAAATTCAAGTTCCCCTTCGAGCTTGCCGCCTTCAAGGACACTATTTAATTCCTGAAGTATTTTAAGCTCTTCATTTTTAAGTTTACGGTCTTCATTCCAATTGTTAATACTTAAGGCAATTAGGATTCCAAAGACCACGAGCACAATTTCACCAATAGCGTATTTTAGGTATTTACCTGTCTTATTTTGTTCCATAAGGTTATATCGTATTTTTCTAAAGAATTTAATCATATTAGTCTAGTTTAGTTACTTCAATGATTTTATCAATTAGTTCTTCTGTTTCTTTAAGTCTTTCAATAATTTGTTGGTGTAACCACAAGGAATTATCCAATAAGTTTTCAAATTCTACTTTTTGAAATAAAGGATGATAATTGGGTTTTACTTTAGATATTCCGGCCCATCTGTAATTAGCATTGCTGTCCATTTCCTTAAAAGAAATATAAGACAAAAGAAAAGGCAAAAAATGCTCGTTACTCCATGAGTCTAGCTTTTCGTATCGAATTTTTCTAATTTCTGATAAGGAATTCCATTGATAGAGTAAGGTTGTAATGGTTTCATCTTTAAAGAGATTTAAACGACCATTTTGCACAATACTATTTACTGCATTATTAGCAAAGGCAATTTCATTTGAAGGGAAAGACTCAAAAAGTAAGCTATCTAGATTATGATTTGTAAGTTCTTCTTCAGAAGAACCAACGAGCTTCATTAACTCTATACTAGAATTCATGGCTTTATTTTCAGCAAATCTATAATTTATGAGTACTTTTTTATTGGCCTGAAATTCTACATGTAGCTTAGAAAGTAATTCTTTTTTTTCTATGTGGTTGAGCCTGTCTTGATTCCAATTATTAATGCTTAAAGCGATAAGAATACCAAAAACTACAAGCACAATTTCGCCAATGGCATATTTAAGATATTTGCCTGTTTTTCCTGTTTCCATAAGATTGTAGCGTAT
>JBBKXS010000011.1:0-2879 GCA_037969605.1 Flavobacteriaceae bacterium | reverse complement strand
GTATAATTATACTAGTCAAACCAATAATAAAAAGCCGATTATTAAGACTAAACATTTTTTTTACGTCATTGAAAAATTTGGGAATCCTAAAGGTTAAATGTCGATTTTAAAATAAAGCTCTGAATCAATGACAACCCAGAGCATTTATTTAAACTCCCTAAAAGATTAATTAATAGCAATGTAAATTTCGGGAATAATTAAATACCAAACAATACGTAGTTCTACGTATTTTTCAAATAAAAAAGGTATTGAATGGTCACTATTAAACTAAAAAAGCTCTGAATCAAAAATAATTCAGAGCTTTTAACCTTCATTGAAAAAAGGATTGATTAATAGCACTGTAAATATCCTAAATAAAAAAGTCTTTTGCAATACGTAGTTCTACGTATTTTTATCCAAATATTCTTCGTTTTCTTTTGCAAATAAAAATAAGCTACTCGCCTTTGATTCCAATTCCAATTTATTGATTATATGGCTTTTGTGTTTTTCTACCGTTCTGCTAGAGATAAACATCAATTTCCCTATTTCTTTCGCGGTTTTATTTAGAGAAATTAATTTAAGGACTTCCTTTTCAGTTGTGGTTAAAAGACTCAAGGTCTTTGGCACCTCCGAAATTTCTAAAAATTTATGCAAATCTGGGCTAAAATAGGGTTGATTATTTTGGACCGAATTGATACAATTTTCAATTTCAATAAGTGTAAATTCTTTTAAAACATAACCATAAATTGGTAAGACCCTAGCCTTATTATATAAGGTTTCATCATTTTCAAAGGTAATCAGAACAATTTTAGTGGACAATTGTTCTTCTTGACATTTTTGCGCAATTTCAAGGCCAGTAAAATAAGGCATTTGGATATCTAAAATTGCTATATCGGGATTTTTGTCTTTAATGAGTTGAAAAGCCTCTTGACCATCCTTGGCACTGGCAATAACATTATAGCCTTTTTCAATTAAAAAATCATGTAAGCCTTTTAAAATGAGTGGATGGTCATCAGCGATGAGTATAGTGGCATTCATTAAGAATTTCAATAGAGGGATTAGAACATAAAGATACACTTAATTAAATAAATTACTGTTTCAAGTATAAGTGTTTTGTTTCGTAATCAATGATCGCATTTGCCTTTTTTAAAAGATCGGCACCAATAATACCATCTACTGGTTTTGAATTGTGTTTTATTAGAGCTGTATTGACATGGGTAAGATTAAACAAAATTAAGGCAACTTTGTCTTTCTTCCATTTGCCTATTTTGACGCAGTTCTTTTTAGAAATTTGGGTCAGCATATCTGTTGCCCCAGCACTAGCCGCTTTTATTTCAGAATCTTTGGCTTTTAATTTAAAGGCATCAACAGCCTCAAATCCAACACAAGAATTTGAGGCACCCGTGTCCAAAATAAAAAGCCCTTTAACGCCATTTAAAGACACTTTAATTTCGAAGTGGTTGGTTTTGGTAAGGTGCAACTTGACTTTTGTGTAACCTTTGTTTAGCAGAAAATCCTGTAAGCCTTCCATGAAATGTTTTTGCAAAGATAGTGATGTAAATCCTTTATTTTTGTAATATGATAATTACCGATACCCATACGCATTTATATAGTGAAGCTTTTGATTTAGATAGACGAGAGATGATTGAGCGGGCCATTAATAATAATGTAAAACGGTTTTTCATTCCCGCGATAGACTCAAGCTATACTAAAGCTATGTTTCAGTTGGAGAACGATTTTCCAGAGCAAGTGTTTTTGATGGCAGGTTTACATCCTACCTCAGTAAAGGACAATTACGCTGATGAATTGAACCATGTTGAAGCTTTGCTTACAAAACATAAATTTTATGCTATTGGAGAAATTGGGATTGATTTGTATTGGGACACATCAACTTTAGAAATTCAGAAAAAGGCATTTAAACATCAAATACGTTTGGCAATACAATATAAGTTGCCTATTGTAATCCATTGCCGGGATGCTTTTGATGAAATTTTTGAAGTTTTGGAAGATGTAAAATGCGACGAGGTTTTTGGGATTTTCCATTGTTTTACGGGAACTTTGGAACAAGCACATCGTGCTATGTCCTATAATATGAAGCTTGGTATTGGTGGAGTGGTCACATTTAAAAATGGTGGCATCGATAAGTATATTGGCCAAATTGATTTAAAGCATATTGTTTTGGAAACCGATTCGCCATATTTGGCACCTAAGCCCTATAGAGGAAAACGTAATGAAAGCAGTTATATATTAAAAATTCTGGAAAAACTATCGGAACTTTATGGGATATCTCAGGAAAGAATTTCCGAAATTACCACTCAAAACTCGAAAGATATTTTTAAAATTTAAATGATACAGCCTAAAATCCTTTTAATATATACCGGCGGAACAATTGGGATGATAAAAGACCCTAATACTGGGGTTTTAAAAGCATTTGATTTTAAAAATCTATTGAACAACATTCCAGAGTTAAAGCTTTTGGATTGTGAAATCACCACCAAATCGTTTATAAAACCTATTGATTCTTCAAATATGAATCCAGGATATTGGGTTCAAATTGCTGAAATTATAGAAAGCAATTATGAGAATTTTGATGGTTTTGTTGTGCTTCACGGAAGTGATACTATGAGTTATTCAGCTTCCGCATTAAGTTTTATGCTAGAAAATTTAACCAAACCCGTTGTTTTCACAGGGTCACAATTACCAATTGGCGATTTACGAACCGATGCAAAAGAAAATTTAATCACCTCAATACAAATGGCCTCTTTGCGTAAAAACCATAAACCACTAATTAAGGAAGTGGGTCTGTATTTTGAATATAAACTATATAGAGGTAACCGGACTACAAAAATAAATGCTGAGCATTTTGAAGCTTTTGAATCTTTAAACTATCCATTTTTAGC
>JBBKXS010000010.1:0-4802 GCA_037969605.1 Flavobacteriaceae bacterium | reverse complement strand
GCGCCTTTTTCATTGAATTTTTTCCAAAAAAGGGATAAAATTAAGGTTGGGCAAAAAGTTGCTGCAATACCAGACCATCCAAAAATCACAAACCAGTATATAGTTCTTTCAGGAACCATAATGGCTACGACTACAGCAATAATTAATGCGAATACCGCTAATGCAAGAGTTATGATCCTTGAGGTTTTGGCCAATTCTGCTTCAGTTTTATTCGGCTTAAAAATTTGCTGATAAAAATCTCTAGATATAGCACTTGAAGCAACCACCAACAAAGAATCAATGGTTGACATGATTGCAGATAATACTGCGGCGATATAAATCCCTATTAATGCTAAGGGCATAATGTGTTCGACCAAAAGTGGTAATACGTTTTGGGCGCCGTTACCTAAAATTTCTTCAGGATCAGCATTAATTGAAGTTAATAGATATCTTCCGTAAATTCCAATAAGGACTGCAGATGAATCGGTTATTATAGTAAAAGCTAAAGCAACCCATCTTCCTTTTTTAATTTCGGAAGCACTTTTAATAGACATAAATCGAATGAACAATTGGGGTGCACCCATGAAACCAAGACCAATAAACAGAAAGCCTAAAATGGTAAAAAGGTTTATCATATTGAATCCACCATCGCCCCAAATATTCAAAAATGAAGGATCCAATTTAGTTAGTTCTTGAGTTATTGAAACATCGGAACTTATTGAAAAATAGGCTACAATAGGTAGTGCAACAAGTCCAATAAGCATGATAAGTCCCTGAAACACATCAGACCAGGCTACAGCAACAAATCCACCAAAAAATATATAGGTCAAAACAATTAAGAACCCAACTATAGCTCCAGTAAAATAGTTCCATCCCAGAAAGGATTCGAATGCCGATCCTGTCGCATCAATTTGAGCACTAACATAGATAACCACAAACAGTGATAGCGCCGTTGCAGCTACGATGCGCAATGTATGGGTTGTTGGTTTAAATCGACTCACCAAATAGTCAGGAATGGTAATTGAATTATACTTATCTGTCAGGATTTTAAATCGTTCCGCCATAAAAAACCATGATATGGAAACACCAATCACTTCTCCTATAACAACCCAAAACGCTGAAACACCAACCATGGCTCCAAGTCCAGTAAGACCTAGTAATAACCAAGCAGATTCACCTGTTGCTCTGGCCGAAAAAGCGACTACCCAAAAATTTAGTTTCTTTCCTCCTACATAATAATCTTCAGTGTTTTTAATACGCTTTGAGGCGAAATACCCAATAAGAAAAAGAGCAGAAAAATAAAGGAATAAAATAATATACTTTGTAGTCATATGGCTTTGTTATATTTCATTAAAATGTAATATACTAATAATGAAATGATAAAGCCTGTAAACCACGACAATGTATACAAAAAATTTAAAGTAGGTACCCAATACCCTATTAAGGCCAAGAATACACCAACAGCCAAAGCTATCATTGCCGAGCTGTTAAAACCGGTTTTTCCATAGGAATAAATTCCTTCTTCTTTATACAATTCTGCCAACTCGAGGCTTTTTTTTCTGATGAGAAAATAGTCTGCAATTAAAATTCCAAGGACTGGGCCCAACAAGCCGCTCACAAATATTAAAAATCCGGAAATTTCATTGAGTAACCACCAAGGGGCAATTAAAATGCCTATGATTCCCGTGATAGTTCCTCCGGTTTTAAAACTAATTTTTTTAGGCCATAAGTTTGAAAAGGCATTGGAAGGTGCAATGACATTAGCCGCAATATTCGTGCTTAAAGTTGCAATTAACATGAATATTTGGGCAATAATTACAACGACGGGATTCTTAAATTTAGCTATCAAGGAAACAGGATCCCATGGTGCATCATCAGCAATCAAGATATCTTTAAAATTTATAATTGCTGCGCAAGTCACAAATATTCCAACGAAAGAATAGAGCATCATTGTTGCCGGAAGACCAATGAATTG
Organism: Flavobacteriaceae bacterium; assembly: GCA_037969605.1. Classification (GTDB taxonomy): domain Bacteria; phylum Bacteroidota; class Bacteroidia; order Flavobacteriales; family Flavobacteriaceae; genus Geojedonia. The sequence goes on along the minus strand of JBBKXS010000010.1, from coordinate 2,848 downwards.
GCCAGCTACTTGATCTTTTTGCGTAGAAGCATAACGGGTAATATCTGCAATGCTTATGGACATAGTAGCCCAAAAACCAACCATAGCCGTTAACCAAAGTAAATAACTCCAGAGTTTGCTCTCTCCTTTTTCTGTAGAAGTACTAACAATATTTGCAGTTACAACACTTGATAATACAGCATCGCTATTTCTAAACTGGACTTGTACATTTTTAAAATTGGTAATTGGTATTGGAGAACTGGTAAATGATTCCCAAGTGGTATTGTTATCCGAAACAACATTATATTCCGAAACTTTGAGATTGCCTTCTTTATCTTTTAATGAATTCAAGTTGAGAAAATATAAATCATCTTGTTCTGTGATGGTTGCTCCTGTATTTTCGAGTTGTACACTTTGATCCAACACAATTGAAAAGCCATCAGCTTTTGCATAACTCCAATAAATTAAAGCCAATCCCATGACTATTAATATAGGTGCAGAATAGGTTTCGAGCCATTTAATACTTTCTGTTCCTTTCCAAATAAAATACATATTGATAATCCAAAAGATACCGAATCCAACAAACTTCCCAACAGACAAACCAAGTTCGCCAGTCGTTCCCATAATGGCATGGAAAATAGCATAAATGGCTAAACCACCAATCCAAGTTTGAATTCCAAACCATCCGCAGGCTATAATGGCTCTAGTAAGTGATGCCAGATGTACACCTTTGGTTCCAAAGGCAGCACGACCAATAACTGGAAATGGAATACCATATTTAACTCCGGCATGACCATTAAGCACCATCGGAATCGTGATGATTAAATTTGCCAATCCAATAATGATAAGAGCTTCGTACCAATTGAGTCCTGTTTTGATCATATAAGATGCCAACAAGTATGTAGGAATACAGACTGCCATACCTACCCAAATAGCTGCTAAATGCCATTTGCTCCATGTTCTTTGATTGGCAGGCACAGGTGCTAAATCTTCACTATATAAAGGTGAGTTGGAAACGTCTTCGTGTAATTCTACAATGTCTTTGTTCATACTATTTAATTACAATATTTATCTGCAATTGCAATAGCTTGAGAAATAATGTTTAAACCTTCATCGACTTCTGTCTTTGTTACATTTAAAGGTGGTGCGATGAATATGTAACTCCATCGTACAAAAGTGAACATGCCAAGTTCTTTAATCTTTGCTGCCATTTTGTTGGTGACTTCCATATCTGCTGCTGAAGCATTCCAAGGCGTCATCTCTTCTTTAGTTTTTCGGTTTTTAACCAGTTCTATGCAACCCAATAAGCCTGTATTTCTAAAATCGCCAATGGACTTATGTTTCTTTTTAAGCTTTTCAACTTCTTCTTCAATATATGATCCCATTTCGGCCGCTTTATTCACAAGGTCATCTTCTTCGATGATTTTTATATTTTCAACAGCCGCGGCACAAGATACAGGATGCGCAGAATAGGTTAACCCAATTACCAATGGATTATCGTTAAAATGATTGGCAATAGTATCGGTAACGACCATTGCGCCTAAAGGCAGATAACCTGAAGTTAGTCCCTTGGCCATAACCATTATATCTGGCGTAACTTCATGATGATCGATGCCGAATATTTTACCTGTTCGCCCAAATCCACTCATAGTTTCATCATCGATCAATAAAATGCCATACTTATCACAAATCTCCTTTACACCCTTAAAATACATTGGAGGATATTTGATACAACCCGAAGAGCCCGATTCACCTTCAAAGAGAATCGCTGCCACGCTATCTGGATTTTCGAATTTAATAACCCGTTCTAAATGTGCTAATGCGCGCTTGCCACATTCTTCAATAGAATTTGAATGCCATGGACAACGATAGGCATACGGATTTTCAACATGAACTACATTTGGCAGAGCTTGACTGTCCACAGCAAATCGGCGTGGATCACCGCTCGCTGTTATTGCTCCATATGTAGCACCATGATATGATCTGTAGTGTGTTATAATTTTATGCCTTCCAGTATAAATCCGAGCTAATTTAATTGAATTCTCAATCGCTTCCGATCCACCAAGGGTGAAGAAGCTTTTGGTTAAATTTCCTGGAGTAATTTCTGCTATTTTTTTTCCTAAACGACCACGTACATCGGTAGACATTCCAGGATAGACATAGCTTAACTCTTTCATTTGTTTGGCCACGGCTTCTGTAATACGTTGATTACCATGACCAATATTCACATTCATTAATTGAGAAGAGAAATCTAAATATTTCTTTCCTTCTCTGTCATAAATGTAAGAGCCCTCAGCATAAGATGCATTTATCGGATTTAAACCACTTTGTTTTGACCATGAAAACAACGTATAATCAAGGTTGTTTTTTATAATTTCTTCGTTCATTTAGTAAAATGTATTTGGTATCTGGTATCTGGCATTTTCTTTAGTACATTACTAGCTACTAAATACCAGATACTAATTTAACTCATCCAATTAGTTCTAGCTTCGGGATTCCATTTAATGGTCGTTTTCTTATTCTGGGTCCAAAATTCAATGGAACTCCGTCCCGTAATGTCACCAACACCAAATTTTGATTCGTTCCAACCGCCAAAAGAAAAGGGTTCTCGTGGTACTGGAACGCCTATATTCACACCTATCATTCCTGCACTGGCACGATCAATGACTTGTTTTGCCAATCCCCCACTTTGGGTAAATACAGCTGCAGCGTTGCCATAATTAGAGCCATTTTCAATCTCGATGGCTTCATCCAAATCTTTGGCACGAATAATTGAAATGACTGGACCAAATATTTCTTCACGAGCCACGGACATATCGATGGTCACATAATCAATAATTGTTGGACCCACATAATAGCCACCTTCTTT
>JBBKXS010000009.1:0-4845 GCA_037969605.1 Flavobacteriaceae bacterium | reverse complement strand
AAAAGTGCAATGTCGAAATCGGTAAAACGACTGTAAGCAATAACTTCTCCCATAAATTAATTATTAATGATGTTTGAAATTCCTTTTAAGGGAATGACGGCCCAACGGGGCCTAGAATTAAGCTCATAGCCTAATTCATATACTGCCTTTTCCAGTAAAGTGTATTTTAATATAAAAATCCGTTCTTGAGTATAACCAATATTAAGATTCGCACTTTGAATTTCCTGAACGTAAGCTCCTAAAAATACCCCAATCATATATTGATATAAGATTTCTCCAGCCTCAAAAAGTTCTTCCTGTTCTTGTTTGTACTTATCCATATTATTAAAGATGGTCGCATAAATGGCATAATGAAACGACCTGAACATACCGGATACATCCTTTAATGGGGGTTGTTTTACCTTACGGTCACGAATGGTGCTTTCTGGCTCTCCTTCAAAATCAAGGATATAAAAATCATCGTCTTTAACCAGCACTTGACCTAAATGATAGTCGCCATGTACCCTAATGCGTTCGCCCTTTAGTTTGGTCCAATCAAAATTTACAAAACGTTTTCTTATTTCATTCTTTTTTTCCAAAAACTCATTGGCCAATTCCAAAGCCAAACCCTCCAATTTGTGCAAATTGTTTTCAATGGTATTCAACCTATTTTGAAATTGATATAATAAACGGTTCTTCAGCCAAACTGTATAGTCACCATTAAAATGCGTAGGGGTGAAATTGGTGTCTTCAAACTCGCTACCTAATGCGATATGCATTTCAGCTGTACGCTTGGCCAAGGTTTGAATTTTTAAAAACAGATTGAGTCCTACCCAATCAATAATTTGTGGAGGAACGTCTCTAATCCCTAAATTTTCAAAATCTTTTGTTTTTGGGAGTTGATTTATTTTAATCCTTTTATACTCTAAGTTAGAAAATACTTTGTGAAGCTCTTTCAGCATATATTCCCAGGCATCTCCTTCATTGGGTACCATTTCTTGCATTAATGCTATAGTAATATCAGTACCGTCCTGATCGATGATTTGAATACTTCCCAAATATGCTGGTGTATTTTTAAAGTCCTTCTTTTCAGACAGAAAACGACTCATTTCGTAATCTGGATTTCTATCGGCGTAAATCCTCCTAAAGAATTTTAATACAAACTTATCATTATAAATGATAGACGTGTTGCTCTGCTCCAAACCCATGTATTTGGAAGACTCATATTGGCAGTTGTCAAACAATAAACTCTTATGGTAACGCACCCTTGTTTTATCATTAGGAATTGCAGTTAATATGCGTTCAAATACCACTTTCCTAAAGGCTTCAAGATTGATGGCATCAATGATAAATCCTTCCTGATTTTGAATGCTTATTGGTAGAATACGATCATCCATTGCGAAATTTTCATCGGAAACGAATGCAATTGGTAAAAAATAATGTTGGTAAAATGCTTCAACAAAATTGACTTCCAAAATCAATCCATAGTACACTTCTTCATGTTGCTGAATCCTAAAGTATTCGGCTAATTCAATATATTTGAGTTTACTTGCTTTTCCACCGTACCAACGTTGTTTGATAATGTAATTTTCTAATACATCGGACAAAAAAACCTTGACAAAAGCGTCATTATCCAATAGCTCCTCCCACTTGTTATCAAAATTATAAGGGGGTTGTAAAGCTGTTGTTTTGGTTTCCTTTTTTGGCATGTTTATTTATTTATCTTAAAGATATGAAATGGAAGCGAAGGATGCAACTCTACGAAATTCCATTCACCGTGCCAATTATAGGTATTTCCTGTAATCAAATCGTTAACATAAACAGGTTGACCTGCCTTTATGTTTAGGTCTGATAATGGTAATTGTACACTTCCTTTTTGGGAATTATAATGATCTAAACTTATAATAATCAACAGTTCATTAGTTCTGGCCTGATTCCATTTATAAAAGGCCAAAATATTATTATTTTCTACTGCACAGAATTTAATGTTATTGGTCTGTTGTAGGGCTTCATTTTCATGGCGAACACGGTTGATTCTACTAATAAGTAAGGTGAGTTTGTTCTCCTTAAACCAATCGTAACGACATAATTGAAATTTTTCAGAGTTCCAATATTCTTCTCGGCCTGGAATAGCTTCGCTAATCATGTGTTCAAAAACAGGCCCATAAATTCCTATACTGGAGCTTAAAGTTGCTGCCAAAGCATAACGCTGCAAAAATTTAGATTCGTTCGCGCCTTGCAAATGATATGGATTAATATCGGGTGTATTAGGCCAAAAATTAGGCTGCATATACTCTCTCAAATCAGATTGAGTGAGTTCAGTCATATACTCTATAAACTCTTGTTTATTATTACGCCAGGTAAAATAAGTATAGGACTGTGTATAACCTTGTTTTGCCAATTGCTTCATGACCTTGGGTCTCGTAAAGGCTTCTGCTAAAAACAACACATCGGGATGTTTCATTTTGACCTCACTAATAAGCCAATTCCAAAAATAATAGGGTTTAGTGTGAGGATTATCTACTCTAAACACATTGATTCCACAATCAATCCAATACAGCATAGTATCCAAACACTCTTGCCATAAGTTGTCATTATCTTCGCTTTCCCAATAAATTGGGAGTATATCTTGGTATTTTTTTGGAGGGTTTTCAGCATATTGAACGGTTCCATCTGGTCTCCATTTAAACCATTGCGGATGTGATGTTACCCATGGGTGGTCTGGTGCTGCCTGTAACGCATAATCCATGGCGATTTCAATATTAAGATCTTTTGCTTTTTGAATTAAGTTCTTAAAATCATCAATATTCCCTAATTGTGGATGAATATCGCTATGCCCCCCAAGTTTGGAGCCAATTCCCCAAGTAGAACCTACATCGCCTGCTAATGCGGTTGTGGTGTTATTTTTCCCTTTACGATTGACTTCTCCAATTGGATGAATTGGTGGAAAATATAAGATATCAAATCCCATTTGAACCACTCTTGGTAATAAGCGCTCGCAATCCTTGAATGTACCGTGGACACCTTCTTTTTCAGAAGCTGAACGTGGAAAAAATTCGTACCATGTACTAAATCGTGCTTTAGGCCTATCAACATATACCTTTAATTCTTTTGACTCATTGGCCAAAATCTTTGCAGGATATTTTTCAAATATTTTATGGAGTTTTTTGCTTCTAGCTTCCAAAATGGCATTTTCATATAGTGACTTATCAGAAAACACTTTAATGCAAGATTCCAAATAGGTTTTTTCAGAATCGTTAACTTTTTTTAATAAAGCCTTTAGAAAATCTATGCCTTCAAGTAATTCAGAAGCAACATGTTGATTGTCGTCAATTTTACGTTCAATACCCTGTTGCCAATTTAGAGCATGATCTACCCAACCTTCAATTTTATAGGTGTAAAATCCTTGTTTATCAACAGTAAAGGACGCTTGCCATTCATCATTTACAATAAGCTGTAAACGGGTTTCATTCCATTTTTTTTCACCTTCATGTTTATATAAAACAGAAGCAGCGATAACATCATGACCATCTCCTAAAACATGGGCGTTTACATTAACAATTTCATTGACAACACGTTTTATAAAAAATTCACCTCCATTAATTTGAGGTGAGACATAATCTATGACAACTCGCTTTTGATTTTGCATTATTTAGTTAGTTTGTGTGAGTAAAAATATAAAATAATGCCTTAATACTTTTAATTTTGATAAGATAAAAGCTACTACAACGTTTGAATGCCATAAAAACATTAAAAGTTTGGAATTAAATAACGAATCCTGTAGGAATTATGGCACCTTTTTTTATGACTACGATGCCATCCTTTATTAAATAAGTATCTGTTTCAACATCTTCAAGAAGATTTTCTCCATTGATTCTTACGTCATCTCCAATACGGCAATTTTTATCAATTATAGTGTTTTTTATGAAGCAGCGTTCCCCTATACCCATCAAAATTTTAATTCGGTTTTTTCAATCTCTTCTAAAGATTCATAATGATCACTCCCCATCATATAGGTGTTTATAATTGTAGAATCTTTTCCAATCCGTGATCTAATTCCTATCACCGAACGTTCAATCTTAGCTGCATGAACAATGCATCCTTCAGCAATGACCGCCTTAACTAATGTTGTTCCAGAAATTTTTGAAGTAGGAAGCATTCTGGCTCTTGTATAAACCCGTTTGTTTACATCATATAAATTAAATTTAGGGATATCATCAGTCAATCCTAAATTGGCTTCAAAAAATGAATCAATATTACCAATATCAGTCCAATAACCTTCATATTGATAACTTAAGGTTTTATGCTCGTTAATAGATTGCGGAATAATTTCTTTACCAAAATCATCAGTATCTGGATTTTTCATTAATTCAATCAGTAAATCTCTATTAAAAATATAAATACCCATTGACGCTAAATAATGCCGCTCTTCTTTTTGCATTTCTGCACTAACATTGGAAGTCCACTCAGGCAATAATGAAGCATCTGGTTTTTCAATAAATGAAGTTATGACACTTTCGTCATTGGTTTTGAGTATTCCAAAAGACGTCGCTTCTTTAGCATTTACTGGTAAAGTAGCAATTGAAATTTCAGCATTATTATCTATATGCTTTTGTATCATATCATTAAAATCCATTTGATATAATTGGTCTCCTGAAAGTATCAAGGCATATTCAAAATCATGGTTTAAAAAATGGTGCATACTTTGCCGCACGGCATCCGCAGTCCCTTGAAACCAATTATCACTCTGCATGGTCTGTTCGGCCGCCAAAACATCAACAAAGGCAGAACTGAAAAAACTAAAATGGTAGGTGTTTTTAATGTGTTTGTTTAAAGAGGCCGAATTAAATTGGGTTAAAACAAACA
>JBBKXS010000008.1:0-2867 GCA_037969605.1 Flavobacteriaceae bacterium | reverse complement strand
GATGATGTTTTAAATTCAGGAAGCACGTTAATTTATGGAGTAAAACATTTTTTAAATGTACCTTTAAAACAATTTAAAACTGCTGTTTTGGTGAATAGGAATCATAAAAAATATCCTGTTAAAGCCGATTTTAAGGGAATATCGCTTTCAACATCTTTAAATGAACATGTTGCAGTTATTTTAGATAGCAAGAATTTTGAAGCGTTTCTAAAATAATTTTAAAATAATAGATTCTATGACTTCGTCAACGGATTGATAATCTGTATTTATTGTAATATCCGATCGACTATAGTACGGAGATCTTTCAAATAGGTGTTTACCAATAAATTCTGTCAATTCTTTTTCATCGTTTATATGAGAAATTAATGGTCTACCATCTTTTTCCGGAAACAAACGCTTGGATAAACTAGTTATTGAAGCTTTCAAATAAACACTTGATGCATTTTTTGCCTTATTAATTAGGTCCATATTATGTCCATAGCACGGAGTACCACCACCCAAGGAAATTACAGCCTTATTATTGGCAACAATAATTTCACTAAGGTATTTACTTTCAATTTTTCTAAAATAGATTTCGCCTTTACTTTTAAATATTTCCGAGATAGGCTTACTTTCCTTTTGCTTAATATAATCATCTAGATCGATGAACTCATAGCTCAAAACATCAGACAGTTTTTTACCCACCACTGACTTCCCAGAACCCATATATCCAATTAAAATTATATTCATTTATACTAAAAAATTTGATTTTTGAAAACACAGCAATTTAGTCAACAAAAAACAAAAAAATAAACAAAAAAGGGTTGGCTTTATTAATTAATCGTTTTATATTTGCACCCTCGTAAGAGAAAAGACTCGGTAGCTCAGCTGGTAGAGCACAACACTTTTAATGTTGGGGTCCTGGGTTCGAGCCCCAGCCGGGTCACAAAAAGTTAAGCTAAGCTTAACTTTTTTTTTATCTTTATCTTTCTTTTTTGCGCACGTGGCGGAATTGGTAGACGCGCTAGCTTGAGGGGCTAGTATCCGTTTAGGATGTGGAAGTTCGAGTCTTCTCGTGCGCACTTTTTTTTAAAATTCTTTTGTAATTCTTGGTTAAACTATAATTCTTTCCTGTTTGGTAAAGACCTATTTTTTTATAGGAAATTGAATAAGCTTATATTTTTTTAGTGCTAAAATTAAATTAAATTTGACTGTAACTAATCTAATAGGAATGAATTCAAGACGGGATTTTGTAAAAAAATCAGCTATTATAGGCACAGGTATGGCGATTGCCCCAAACCTAACGTTAGGGGCAAATTTTAATGCAGTAAAAGAAAAATTGAATGTCGCATTTATAGGTGTAGGGCTACGTGGAACCAACCATCTTAACAATGCTCTTTTGCGCAGCGATGTTAATATAGTCGCCATTTGTGATATTGATGAAAGAAGGATTCCCATTGCTTTGGGCATAATTGCCAAAGCTGGACAAAAAAAGCCTCTTGTATTTAGTAAAGATGACTTCGATTACAAAAATCTTCTTGAACTTAAAGAAGTAGATGCTGTTATAATTTCAACACCTTGGTTATGGCATGCTCGTATGGCCAAAGATGCCATGCTTGCTGGAAAATATACAGGTGTAGAAGTTTCCGCTGCCAATACTATGGAAGAGTGTTGGGATTTGGTCAATATCCATGAGCAAACAGGTACTCACCTTATGATTTTGGAAAATGTAAACTTCCGAAGAGATATTATGGCTGTGTTAAATATGGTGCGTCAAAACCTTTTTGGAGAATTGATTCACTTTAGATGTGGTTATCAGCATGACCTTCGATTTGTTAAACTAAACGATGGCCTATCTGCCTATGGAAAAGGGGTTGAATTTGGTGAAAAAGGTATCTCCGAATCTGCTTGGAGAACACAACATTCACTCTTGAGAAACGCAGATGTTTATCCAACACATGGTGTAGGTCCAATAGCTGCCATGTGCAATATAAACAGAGGAAATCGGTTCATGTCCATTACATCTAATGCTACGAAGGCTGTTGGACTTCATAATTATATTGTAAAAAATGGAGGTGAAAATCATCCCAATGCCAAATTAAAGTTTAAACAAGGAGATGTAATTACTTCAATTATTGAAACTACCAATGGAGAAACCATAATTGTAACTCATGATTGTAATTCGCCACGCCCCTATTCATTGGGCTTTAGGGTGCAAGGAAGTGAAGGGCTATGGGAAGTCGATGGTAATAGAATCTATATCGAAGGAAAAGCCGAAAAACCTCATGAATGGGATGATGCTACTAAATGGCTCGAAAAATACGACCATCCCTTATGGAAAAAATACGGTGAATTGGCTACTGGTGCTGGACATGGAGGAATGGATTTCTTTGTCCTCAATGCTTTTGTGGAATCTGCAAAATTGAATGTTGCTCCTCCACTTGATGCCTATGATGCAGCGGCTTGGAGTGCCATTACGCCACTTTCTGAAGTCTCTATTGAAAATAATGGAGAGCCACAGGATTTTCCAGATTTTACAAGAGGCAATTGGATTAAACGCAAACCATTTGATTGGATGAAAGTCAACTATTAAATTGGATCCCGCTACGAATTCACAGTACATTACCATAGAGACCCCGGGTCGAATCTGTCTTTTTGGAGACCATCAAGATTATTTACAATTACCCGTGATTGCTTGTGCCATCAACAGGAACATTGTGCTTTCGGCAAAAAAAAATAATTCAGATCACTTTGAAATATTTATGCCTGATATTTCATCTAAAAGAAGTATATATATTTTCGAAACCTTTGAAGTTTTAGAACCAAATGATTTTTTTGCTTCGGCTTTGAGAGTCGTTAAACGTTTTGGATGCATCCCAAAAACTGGT
>JBBKXS010000007.1:0-2687 GCA_037969605.1 Flavobacteriaceae bacterium | reverse complement strand
GTGTTGTAAAAGAAAATAATCCTGGTAATAATCATTATTCTTGGACAGATAATGGTGCCGGTGGATCTTTCTCAAGTATATATGTTATTAACCCAACATATACATTACCTGCTAGTCCAAGTAGTCCTATTACCATCACTATAAATACGCTGGATCCAAGAGGTAATTGTGATGCAGCTACGGATAGTATGCAAATTTTTATTTTACCAAATCCGGTAGTCAATAGTATTACTGGCTCTGCAACAATTTGTCAAGGTTCTAGTACAAATATCACTATTAATGCCACGCCCAATACTACAGTCACATATAGGATAAATGGAGGTGCTTCACAAACTATAGCGATTCCAGGTTCTGGAATTGGCACACTAAACACTGGACCATTATCTGTTGGAAGTTATACATATGCTTTACAAAGCGTTGCCTATACAAATGGGACTAGTTGTTCTCGAGTTGCTAGTGGTTCAATTGTTGTAACTGTAGACCCATTAACTACTGTAGAAGCTGGTGATCCTAATTCAGTATGCCAGTCATCCAGCCCAAGTGCTATAACTTTAACAGGTGCATTTGTTGGTGGTGGTGCAACAATGGGTGCATGGTCTATTACTTCTGGCAGCGGTACTTTAAGCTCATTAGCTCAAACGGCTAACCCTGCTGGTATAACATTTACACCAACAGCAAATTTTACCGGAACGGTAACCTTAACCTTAACAACTAACGCTCCTGGTACTTGTCCAGCAAATAGTGATACGAGAATAATAACGGTTGACCAAGCTCCTACAGTCGATGCTGGTGGTCCCGATATTGTCTGTCAATCTGCAACACCAAGTGCCATAACCTTCTCTGGTGCAACTATGGGCGGTAGTGCAACTACTGCTGCATGGTCTATTACAGCAGGTAGCGGTACTTTAAGCAGTCTAGCGCAAACGGCTAGCCCGCAAACTGTAACTTTTACACCTGCAAGTAATTTCTTAGGAACGGTAACCTTAACTTTAACATCTAATGCTAATGGTAGTTGTATAGCAGCTACTGATACCAGAACGATTACAGTTGATCAAGCTCCTACAGTAGATGCTGGTGGCCCTGATAGTGTCTGTCAATCTGCAACACCAAGTGCCATAACCTTATCTGGTGCCACTTTGGGTGGTAGTGCAACAACTGGAGCATGGTCTATTACAGCAGGTAGTGGTACTTTAAGTAGTTTATTGCAAACGGCTAACCCTGCTGGTATAACATTTACACCAACAGCAAATTTTACCGGAACGGTAACCTTAACTTTAACAACTAATGCTAATGGTACCTGCGTTGCAGCTACCGATACTAGAACGATTACTGTTGATCAGGCTCTAACTGTTGATGCAGGTATCGATCAAACTATATGTACTGTTGTAGCAGGTACTACAACAGCTACTATGGCTGGATCTTTTGGGGGTAGTGCTGGTTCTGCTACTTGGGGCACTAGTGGTTCCGGAAGTTTTAATAATAATAATAATAACGCAGTTTATACAGTGAGTGCAGGAGATATTTCTTCAGGCTCCGTAACTTTAACATATACTACAATCGATCCTGCCGGCCCTTGTGGCTTGGTCAGTGATTCTATGATATTAACTATAAAAGAGGCTGTTGTAATTACAACCCAACCAGTAAATGTTGGGGTTTGTGTTACAGAATATGCAGAATTTTATGTTGGTGCTATTGGTGACGATCTAACGTATCAGTGGTATAGAGGAACACCTCCACCTTCAGGTGGTACTATGGTAATGAATTCAGCAAATATTTCGGGTGCAACAACTTCTACTTTAAGTTTTGCTCAAACCCAAATAGCGGATGCTGGCACCTATTATGTTATTGTTAGTGGAAATGGTGCCTGTACTCCTCCGGTTACCTCTCAAGTTAGAACTTTAAATGTGAACCAGGTTATCAACATTACCGATCAGCCTGATTCTGCGACACTTTGCGAAGGCAGTAATGTTACCTTTACCGTAGCAGCAACAGGATCCATTGCATCGTATCAATGGAGGAAAAATAATACTCCACTTAGTAATGGAGGAAATATAAGTGGGGCTACTTCTCCTTCATTAACAATTACTTCTATTTCTTTTTCTGGTCCTTCAGACGCTGGAAACTATGATGTTGTGATATCAAGCCCTGGTGGAACGTGTTCTCAAGCTTATTCTGCCATTGCATCCCTTACGGTTGATCAAACTACTACAGCAGAAGCTGGTGGTCCTGATTCAGCGTGTCAGTCATCTAGCCCAAGTGCTATATCTTTAACAGGAGCATTTGTTGGAGGTGGTGCAACAACGGGTGCATGGTCTATTACTGCTGGTGGTGGTTCATTAAGCAGTACGGCCCAAACGGCAAGTCCCCAAAATGTAACTTATACACCCGCCACTAATTTTACTGGAACTGTAACTTTAACCTTAACAACTAACACTAATGGTACTTGTCCGGCAAATAGTGATACAAGAATAATAACAGTTGATCAAGCTCCTACTGTCAATGCTGGTGGTCCTAATAGCGTCTGTCAATCGGCAACTCCTAGTGCCATTACCTTATCTGGCGCAACAATTGGTGGTAGTGCTACTACTGCTGCATGGTCTATTACAGCAGGTAGCGGTACCTTAAGTAGTCTAGCGCAAACTGGCAGTCCTCAAACTGTAACGTTTACGCCTGCAAATAATTTCTTT
>JBBKXS010000006.1:0-3726 GCA_037969605.1 Flavobacteriaceae bacterium | reverse complement strand
GAACCAAATAATAAACATGAATACAATTTTAAATCATACTTGGTGGTGGGCTTCTCGAAACAGAATTTCGTGAACTAATCCTATTGTATATTTAAAACCAAAATATCAAGGCTTGTCATTCACGACAGGCCTTTTTTAATATCAAAAAATGAATCCATTTAATTTACATACCCATTACAAAAAAATTCTGGCAGATACGATCACACCTGTGAGCATTTATCTTAAAATAAGAGACAAATACCCCAATAGTATTTTATTGGAAAGTAGTGACTATCATGCCAACGATAATAGTTTTTCGTATATCTGTTTTAATCCAATCGCTTCCATAAAAGTGAAAAATGAAGTGATCACACAATCATTTCCAGATAAAAGTTCAAATTCAAAATCAATAGTCCAAACGACCAATGTTGCCGAAGAAATTCATCAATTCACAAAACGATTCAAGATAAAATCAGATCAAAAGTTCAAATTCATCAACAATGGCATTTTTGGTTATATGGCTTACGATGCTGTTCGCTATTTTGAAGACATAAAGATTTCCAAAAAGGAAGGTCACTTAAACATTCCAGATATTTTTTATGCTGTTTACCAGAATATCATCGCCATAAACCATCACAAAAATGAAGCCTATATTTTCGCCCATTGTTTTAATAGTGAAAGCAACATAGAAGAGATTTATCAACTTATTACCTCAAAAAACTTTGCAGCATTTAGTTTTCATAAAGATGGTAACACTAAATCAAACCTTACAGATGACGAATACAAACAAAATGTAGAATTGGCAAAAAAACATTGTGCTAGAGGTGATGTTTTTCAATTGGTACTTTCAAAAAAATTCACCCAAGGATTTAAAGGTGATGAATTTAATGTCTATCGCGCATTAAGAAGTATCAATCCATCCCCCTATCTCTTTTATTTTGATTACGGTGATTTTAAAATCTTTGGAAGTTCACCCGAAGCACAACTTATTGTAAGTAATGACAAGGCAGAAATTCATCCCATTGCTGGAACCTTTAAACGTACAGGAAATGATGAAAAAGATGCTGAACTGGCTAAACTGTTATCTGAAGACGATAAGGAAAATGCTGAACACGTCATGCTGGTCGATTTAGCGCGCAACGATTTAAGTCGCCACGGCAGTAACGTTAAGGTAGAGACCTACAGGGAAGTACAGTTCTTTTCCCATGTTATTCATCTTGTAAGCAAGGTTACGGGTCATAAACATAAAGAGACCACAACCATGCAAGTGGTTGCTGATACATTTCCTGCCGGAACTTTAAGCGGTGCACCAAAACACAAAGCCATGCAACTTATTGAAAAATATGAAAAAACTAGTCGTGATTTTTATGGTGGTGCCATTGGTTTTATGGATTTTGAGGGTAACTTTAATCACGCCATTATGATCAGAACCTTTTTAAGCAAAAACCATCAATTGCATTGGCAAGCTGGTGCAGGCTTGGTGTCAAAATCAATTCCTGAAAATGAATTGCAAGAAGTATATAACAAATTGGGAGCTTTAACCAAGGCTATAGAATTAGCTGAAAGCATATAATATGAAAAAGATATTGGTTATAGATAATTACGATAGTTTCACCTACAACCTTGTACATTACCTACAAGATTTAGGTTGTGAGGTTACTGTGAAGCGAAACGATCAACTGGCTTTGGAAGAGGTTGAACCTTTTGATAAAATTGTTTTGTCTCCCGGTCCAGGAATTCCAGATGAAGCAGGTTTATTAAAACCAATCATTAAAGCCTATGCAAAAACAAAAAGCATTCTTGGAGTTTGTTTAGGGCAGCAAGCTATTGGCGAAGTGTTTGGAGGAACGCTTATTAATTTAGCTTCCGTTTTTCATGGTGTTGCAACAAATGTTGAAATTTGTGTAGATGACGAAATACTATTTAAAGATATGGGAAAAACCATAGAAGTTGGACGTTACCATTCCTGGGTTGTCAATCCGAATTTACCTGAAGTCTTGGAAGCGACATCTTTTGATGAAAATGGACAAATCATGTCTCTTAGGCACAAAGTATATGACGTAAAAGGGGTTCAGTTTCATCCCGAATCGGTATTGACTCCTAACGGAAAACAAATGTTAGAAAACTGGTTAAATAGTTAAAATGAAACAAATATTAAATAGACTGATTAATCAAGAGATCATCTCAAGTGAAGAAGCTAAACAGGTTTTGGTCAACATTTCCAAGGGGGACTATAACCAGAGTCAGATAGCATCATTTCTAACCGTTTACATGATGCGAAGCATTACTATTGATGAACTTCAAGGGTTTAGAGATGCCCTTTTGGAACTGTGTATTCCAGTAAATCTGGACGACTGCAATACTATCGATTTATGCGGAACCGGTGGTGATGGAAAAGATACCTTTAACATTTCAACACTTGCGTCATTTGTGACGGCAGGTGCAGGAGTTAAGGTCACGAAACATGGCAATTATGGAGTATCTTCGGCTTGTGGCTCTTCAAATGTTCTGGAATATTTAGGAGTCAAATTCAGCAATGATATTGATTTTCTAAAACAATGTTTGGACAAAGCCGGCATTTGTGTATTGCATGCTCCATTATTTCATCCCGCCATGAAAAATGTTGCTCCAATACGCCGTGAATTGGGAGTAAAAACCTTTTTTAATATGCTAGGACCCATGGTCAATCCTGCGTTTCCTAAAAATCAAATGGTCGGTGTATTTAGTTTGGAACTCTTAAGAATGTATAGTTATCTTTATCAGAATACCGATAAAAATTATAGTATTATTCACGCTTTGGATGGTTATGATGAAATTTCATTAACAGGAGCCGCAAAGGTAGTTAACAACCAAACTGAGCAAGTTTTAAATGCTTCAGATTTCGGTGTTTCTGAGTTAAAACAAAAGGACATTTATGGAGGAGATTCCGTGGCCTCATCTGCCAAAATTTTTAATCAGGTTTTGGATGGTAATGGGACTGAAGCCCAAAATAATGTGGTCTGCGCCAATGCCGCATTGGCGATTTCAACCGTAAAAAACACACACATAGGTGATAGTTTTAACTTAGCAAAAGAATCATTAATGACTGGAAAAGCCAAAAACAGCTTTAAGACCTTAGTTGAATTAAGCAAATAAGATGAACATTTTAGAGAACATAGCGGCCGATAAACACAAGGAAGTCGAACTCCGAAAAAAGTTGATTCCAATTGAGCAACTGGAACAATCGGTGTTGTTTGATAAAGACATGATTTCTCTTGTCAAAAATTTAAAATCCAGTACTTCAGGCATAATTGCAGAGCATAAGCGTCGTTCACCTTCAAAATCCATAATCAATCAGGAATTGAATGTGTTTGACGTAGCCAAAGGTTATGAAAAAGCTGGAGTTTGTGGCATGTCTGTTCTCACCGACGGAAAATATTTTGGAGGCTCTTTGGATGATTTATTAACTGCTCGAGCAAGTTGTAAATTGCCATTGTTACGCAAAGAATTTATCATAGATCCTTATCAAATTGTTGAAGCAAAAGCTTATGGTGCTGATGTCATTTTATTAATCGCCGCCATACTTTCAAAAGATGAACTCAAGGCTTATTCCGAATTGGCAAAAAGCCTAGAATTGGAAGTTTTGCTTGAGGTTCATAATGATAAAGAACTCAACAAATCCTTACTTGAAACGGTAGATATGATAGGTGTAAACAATCGCAATCTTAAAACCTTTGAAGTAAATTTAGAAACGAGTAAAGTATTGAG
>JBBKXS010000005.1:0-7149 GCA_037969605.1 Flavobacteriaceae bacterium | reverse complement strand
TCCACCATGGTTCATAGGGTGCACTTCCAATCCCTTTTTCTCGTAATAGGTGACGATTTCAAAATTAGAAACAATAACGGCATTGGTCCGTTTTGCAATTGTTTCAACGTCTAAAATATGGTCTTGATGGGCATGCGTCAATAAAATATAGTCTGCTTTTAAAGTACCAATATCTATATGTGATGCTTTGGGATTTGCCGAAATAAATGGGTCAACCAAAATATGGACATCATTGATTTGAATTCCCAAACAGGCATGGCCATAAAAAGTAATTTTCATGTATTCTCTTATTTAAACCTGAAAATACAAAAAAACCGACAAAGGAAGAAGTAAATTTAAAGGATATAACCAATTCCTAAAAGCAACGAAAATGCAAAGGTCGTCAATGCCAAAATCTTTAATTGCGGATCAAAATCACTAGGTTGTTTAGCCTTTACAACGGCTTTTATGTGAAAGAATAGTGGAATATATACCAAAAAAAACAAAAAATTGGTCACCGCCGAAAAATACAAAACTGAAAATAAAAATGAAATAGCAATAGCTCCAATAATTAATGATAAATGGTAAATTTTCGCATTATTCTTTCCCAGTTTTACGGCTAGCGTGATTTTATAGGATTGCTTATCCGAATCGATGTCGCGCATATTATTCAAGTTCAATACTCCAACGCTTAGCAAGCCCACAGAAATAGCAGGTAATAGCACATGATGGTCAAGCTGTCTAGTAAATAAAAAATAACTCCCTACTACACTTACAAAACCAAAAAACACAAACACAAACAAATCGCCCAGGCCCTTATAACCATAAGCTTTGGTTCCTATTGTATAAGACATCGCAGCGTATACCGAAATACCAGCAAGACCAATAAAAAACAGTGTATATAAAAAATGGCCTTTGCCAAAAGCCATATAAATCAGTAAAAAAACGAGCAATATGATGACAAGTATATTAATTTTGATTGCCTCGAACATTTGATCTGGAGTAATGGCACCACTTTGAATGGCGCGTTCTGGTCCAACCCTGTTATTATTATCTGTTCCCTTAATGCCGTCTCCATAATCGTTGGCCAAATTGGAAAGGACTTGCAAGCTTATAGTTGTTAAAATGGCTAATATTAAAACGGTTAAATTGAAGAATCCGTTATAGTATGCAAAACATGTTCCGATAATAATCCCAGAAATTGACAAAGGAAGCGTTCTTAGTCGAATAGCAGACAACCAAGGCTTTAGGTTACTCATAAATTATTTATTCAGGATTAAGGTATCCATTTTTTATCAAAATTAGGCTTGCGTTTTTCTAAAAATGCATTACGCCCTTCTTTGGCTTCATCGGTCATATAGGCCAAACGTGTAGCCTCACCCGCAAACACTTGCTGCCCAACCATACCATCATCAGTCAAGTTCATCGCGAATTTAAGCATTTTTATAGAAATTGGCGATTTGGCCAATATTTCCTGAGCCCATTGATACGCTGTGTTTTCTAATTCCTCATGTAGCACCACTGCATTGACCATCCCCATTTCAAAAGCTTCCTGTGCAGAATAATTCCGTCCTAAAAAGAAAATTTCCCGTGCCCTTTTTTGACCTACCATTTTTGCCAAATAAGCTGAACCATAACCCCCGTCAAAACTGGTGACGTCTGCATCGGTTTGCTTAAAAATAGCGTGTTCTTTACTTGCTAAGGTTAAATCGCATATCACATGTAAGCTATGGCCACCACCAACGGCCCACCCTGGAACCACGGCAATAACGGCTTTGGGCATAAAGCGAATCAACCGCTGTACTTCAAGAATGTTTAAACGGTGATAACCATCCTCACCAACATAGCCTTGATGTCCCCTAGCCTTTTGATCTCCACCACTACAAAAACTCCAAATTCCATCTTTAGTTGAAGGACCTTCTGCCGATAACAAAACCACTCCAATATTTATATCTTCATTGGCATCATTAAAGGCATCATAAAGTTCACTGGTCGTTTTCGGTCTAAAGGCATTTCTAACATCAGGCCTGTTAAAAGCAATGCGTGCAACACCTTTACATTTTTTGTAAGTGATATCTTCATATGTTTTGGCTGTTGACCAATCTATTTTACTCATTTCTTTTATTTTAAAAGCATTTAACTAATTTAAACCTTTTGCTATACCAAATAAATTCCATCCTTCTGAATTTCAATTAAACGTTGTTTGTATAAGGTACCTATTGCTTTTTTAAAGTTCTTTTTACTCATTTGTAGAGATTCCTTAATGTTGTCAGGTGAAGATTTGTCATTAAGGTTCAAGAATCCATGGTTATCCTGAAGTTCTTGCATTATTTTTTCGGCATTAGGTTCTATGTTCCTATACCCAATCTGACCAAGAGCTATATCTAATTTATTGCCTGGTCTTATCTTTTTTACAATACCCTTTAATTGGTCACCTACAGAAAGATCAGTAAAAATATTATCGGTATAGATTAAGCCTAAATGTTTTTTATTAACAATAACATTCATCCCCAATTCTGAAGGATGTGATACAATTAAATCGACTTCCTCAAAGGGTTCGACCGTAAGGTCTTTGTTATCCAAAAACCTATTGGTCTTACTTGATGCCACCAATCTTCCAGTCTCTTCATCAAGATAGCAATACACCAAATACCAACTTCCGGCTTTCATCTTAAAGGCCTGCTCCATAAATGGGCAAAACAGTTCTTTTAAAAGTCCCCAATCTAAAAAAGCACCATGTTCTGTCACTTGGTTGCAACGCAACATCGCAAACTCATTGACTTTAATATGAGGTTTATCAGTAACCGCAACAGGACGTTCTTCATTGTCCAAATACACAAAAACTTCCAGTTTGTCCCAAATCTTAAAGGCTTCTGGAACATACCGGTTTGGCAACAACACTTCGTTACCTTCTTCATCAGCAATATAAAGGCCTTGGTCGGTTTCGCGAAGTATTTCCAAGGTATTGTAGTCTCCAATGTGTATCATACGGCAAAGGTAAGGATATATGCTTTTAAAAAAAGAGTTCCATTCTTATTTTAGATAATCAAAATAATTTAACAAGACCTCGTCATTTATGGTTCTAGGGGTGAAAATTTCCAACAGTTTTGGTCGTTCCGATTCTGAATAAAAGGTTTTCAGTTTGAGTTTTAATTGTTTTTCTTCTGAAGTGGATGCATATTCAAAATGATACATTTTGCACAATTGCTTTGCAGTCATTTCATGCTTGGTTTCAAAAAAAACATCGAAATTTTCTGTGTTTTTATGACCCGGAAGAATCCTAAAAATTCCTCCACCTTGATTGTTTATTACGATAATCCTGAACGTATTGGGAATGTACTGGTTCCACAAGGCATTACTATCATAAAAGAAACTCAAATCACCAGAAACAAAAGTGGTTGGTTTGTTGTTCACCGTGGCGCAGCCAATAGCTGTAGAGGTGCTTCCGTCAATACCACTGGTTCCTCTATTGCAAAACACCTGCAAGGTTTTATTTAAATCGAAAAGCTGTGCATAACGTACCGTTGAACTGTTACTTAAATGCACAACTGAACTGTCTGGTAAAGATTTTAAGACCAAATCAAAGACTTTTAAATCACTAAACGGGCTTTGTTTTATATAATCATGATGTTTTTTAAGGCGGTACTGTTTTACTGTATCCCAATAAGGCTTGTAATTGCTTTTTACATAATGGGTGATTTTGGGCAAAAACAGATGAAAAAACGTATTGGGAGTTGTTTTAATATGTTTTTGTAAACAGAAAAAGGTGTCATTGGCATCGTTTTCTCCAATATGCCAATGTTGCTTCGGTTGGTATTTTCGCAAAAATGCCTTTATTTTTTTTGAAATGATTAATCCACCAAATGTGAGTAGGATATCGGGTTGCAATTTTTTAAACCCTTCGTCATCCAAAGACGCTATGATTTTATCGATACTCGGGAAAAATTCGTCGTGATGTACGTTGGAAGTGGTTTCAGTAAAAACTATCACACTATCATCATTTGCCAATTCGTCCAACCATTTTGGCCTGATGGTATTTGGATTGTTAACACCAACCAAAATCATTTTTTTAGTAGCCTCGTTCCATTCGTCAAAACATTGTTTGATCTCAAAATCATCTGGCCTTTTAGGTTTGGTATCCACTTTCAAAGGCTTAATCTTAACATTCAAGGTGTCCACCATGTCGTATAAAGGTTCATCAAACGGAACGTTGATGTGTACAGGTCCCGATTTATGAATGGATTTGAAAATTGCCGTATTAAGTTCGGTCTCATTATAGGTCTGAATGTCTTGTTGTAGCCCTAAAAAGCGTTCTAGTTTATCTTCTATACTTTTAAAAATGGGAAGATCTTCATCATCCGGCAATTTGTAGGCATCCTTTATATCCAGTTTTAAATTTGCCGAATACAAAATATGATTGGCAAACACTTCATTTTGATTGATTGTTTGGCCATCGCCTATCCCGATTAAATTTTTTGGTCTATCGGCAGATAAGATTACCAAGGGTATATCGCTGTAAAAGGCTTCGGCAATTGCTGGATAATAATTTAATAAGGCGCTACCAGAAGTACAAACCAGTGCTACAGGATGTTGGACTTGTTGTGCAATACCCAATGCAAAAAAGGCGGCACTGCGCTCGTCAACAATGCTGTAACATTTAAAAAACGGATCATTGGTAAACCCTATAGTCAAAGGAGCATTTCTACTTCCTGGAGAAATAACGATATGCCCAATGTTATGAGCCTTACAAAGTTCGACAACGGTTTGTGCCAGAGGAATTTTTGGATACTTCATTTTTGACTTTAATCTGAGCGCAAAATTAAGTAATCACAAGTTAAAAGCAAGTATCATAATACACTTTTAATCGTTTGGGTTTTGTTTACAGTTTCTTCCCATTCTGCTTCTGGATCGGAATCTTTTGTGATTCCACCTCCAACATAAATCAAGGCTTGGTCATTGTTTAATTGCATGCAACGTAAATTGACAAACAAATTTGAAACGGTTATAATGGTCTTATAGGCATCGTTTTCAACATTGTGCCGATTGGAACTTCTGAATTTTTTTTCTTTAAAATTGAGTTCCCCAAGAAATCCTGTATAAAATTCGCGATCGTATTGTTCCTCTTTAAGAATAAATTGTTTTGAGTTCGCTTTAGGCAATCCACAGACTGCTGGTGTGGGATGCAAAGTGTTTAGCATCTGTTTCAAATTACTGTTTTTATAATCCAAAAAACCCGAGATATTGGCCATGAGGTGCAAAAGACTTCCTGCTTTTACAGTTTCTACCGTTTCAATTTTTAGATTAGTTACTGTGGACTGAATGTTATCAACTATAAAATTGGTGACCATGTTATGCTCTTCTTTCTCTTTTGGTCCCCATTCCACGTCTAAGCTGCCAAAATATTGTTGGGTTGCTGCCAATGCCGAAGTATAAAACCGATGGCCTTCTATTTTTAAAAGCGTTTCTGGGGTTGCACCTAACCACGTCCCCACTTTGGGGTGATAAAAACAATACACAAAAGCGGTTGTATAATTGGACATCAATCGTTTAAATATTTCCAATGGATTCGCTTCTGAAAGCTTAAGGGTTTCTTTTCGTGATAATACTACTTTTCTTAAATCTCCTTGTTTAATGACATCGATTCCTTTTTGAACCAATTTGATATGAAATGCTTTATCAATATGGGATTCAACAATTGCTGATTTTGTTTTATTTGGTGGGATTCCTACTTTCGCAGGAATGACAGAAAATCTTTCGGAATGATCCAATGGGATCAAAATAGCTGCTTCCTTATTATCAAAAGGTGCAAATACAAATCCCGTTTCAGTATAATCGGTAATGGTATTTAGTGATTTGTCCTTCTGTAGCAACGCTATCACCTCTTCCGTATTGGGTTTTCGGTAAACCACAAACGGCAAGGATTGACTGTGTTGTGAATCAATCTGCTCAAAAAATTCTTCCGAGGTCATTATTTCTTTTTTGGAAGCGATATGGTAGTAAGTTTACATAACGACACTAAATTCCCTTCTTCATCCGTAATTTTTATTTCCAATAATTGTGTGGTTTTGCCCTTGTGTATAAAAGAAGCTTTGGCATACACATAACCTTCGGTCACACTTTTAATATGATTCGCATTGATTTCTATTCCCCTCACAAAAACTTCCTGGAGATTCGAAAAAATCTGTGCTGCAAAACTGCCTACACTCTCGGCCAAAGCTACGGTAGCGCCACCATGAAGGACGCCATCCGGTTGATAAACCCGAGCGTCTACCGGCATTCTGGCTATAACAGAGTTATCACCAAAATCAATGAACTCGATACGCAAAGTTTCCATTAAGGTGTTTTTACAAACCTGATTGGCTTGTGCCAGAATATCTTCTTTAGATAATTGCATAGAAATACTGTATTTTTAATGTCCAATGTAAAAGTACAAAATGAATTCAGAAGACAAACAAATTTCCTATACAACTACAAATAGTTATTCTACGCTGAATACCTTAACAGATCAGACCAAAAAGGTTTGGTTGGTATGTCATGGTATGGGCTATTTGAGTCGGTATTTTTTAAACTATTTTAAAGACCTGAATGCTACTGAAAACTATATGATTGGCCCACAGGCCCAGAGCAAATATTATATTCCACCCAAATTCCAGCATGTTGGGGCCAGTTGGCTCACTAAGGAAAACACCATAAATGAAACTGAAAATGTAATGCGCTATTTTGATGAGGTTTTTAAAGCCGAAGACCTTCCGAAGGATAAAGCTTTGATTGTTTTGGGATACTCACAAGGCGTCAGTGTGGCCATGCGTTATATTGCGAAACGACAATTGCAATGCAGTCAATTGATTTTACATTCTGGAGGAATCCCAAAGGAGTTAACAGTAGCAGATTTTAAGTTTTTAAAAGCCAAAGTGAGTTTGGTTTATGGTACAAACGATGAATACTTAAACGAAGACCGTGTGTTGGAAGAAAAAAACAGGGCTTTTGAACTCTTTGGAGAAGCCGTTACTATTATTCCTTTTGAGGGGAAACATGAAGTGAATGTTGATTTTATAAACAATTTAGTGTAAACTGTCATTCCTGCGAAAGCAGGAATCTACTTGTTTAAAGATTTAGGTTCAAAATGGATTCCAGCTTTCGCAGGAATGACAAAGCAATAATGATTATGAA
>JBBKXS010000004.1:0-3152 GCA_037969605.1 Flavobacteriaceae bacterium | reverse complement strand
TTTATCGGAAAAACAATAAAAGGCAAAGCCATAAACAGTGCAGCAGATTTTTCGTTGTTCTTATTGGAAGAAGCGCATGTCGCCACAGTTTCTGGTGAAGATTTTGGAGCTGATAATTGTATTAGAATATCTTATGCCGCATCACAAGATCAAATTATTGAAGCCTTAAAACGTATTAAAGCAGCGGTTAGTTAAACACACCTAAACTTTAAAATAAAAAAAACCCGAACGTTAATCGTTCGGGCTTTTTTGCAATTTATAAAAAGGATTCTAGCTTATCAACTAAAACTGATATCTTAAACCCAATGCAATATCTAGACCTAAATCGTTATTGTCATAACGTTCATCACCGAAACCTAATTCCGGTCTAAAGTCCAATGAAATCAATAACGGAATGTCAAAATTATATTCAATACCAATATCGCCAGCGACGAATACAAAAGTATCGTTATAATCATTACCATTATTAAAGTTACTATCATTAAAACTATATGATCCAACTCCACCACCAAGGCCAGCTTACCAATTAAAACCATCTTCAATATTCCAAACCCATTGGTGTAAACCGGCAATTTTAAATCCGTCATAATTTTTACCGTCTCTCCAACCTAAGTCCAACTCTAATCTATGGGTAGTGCTTAAGCGCGCTTGATATGAAATTTCACCTCCAAAGCCATCATTGTCCCCCAATCGTAACCCTAAGGCATTTTTTGCAATTAAAGGAGCATTTGATGAAGCATCTTGTGCGTTCATTGATACACTAGCAATTAATACTATTATACCTGTGATTATAAGTTTTTTCATCTATTTAATATTAGTTATTAATTAATAATTTCAAATTTATTGTTTAGCCTCTGCGTTTTCTTCTGATTTTGCACCCATTCTATTGACTGTGTACATTGGCGCAAATTTTAATTTTAAACCAGCTATTTTTCTATTGTCTTCACTTGTTAAACCTTCGTTTTCTACCGTGTTTTTTCTGGTATCAATAGCTTCATACAATAATTTGATTTCATCCCAATCTTCTCTTGAATATGTATCTTTATTTCTGTCAACTGTTGTTACAAAATTGTCATAAACACTCAAGATATTGTCTTTATTAATCCAAGTGAATTTCATATCGCCACCACTAAAATCACTTCCCAATAAAGATTGTCGAAATACCAATTTAGAATTGACCACTTCTATCTCTGCAATTTCAGCTTTAACTTCTACTTTAAAGCCTTCAAATTGCTCTGTTGAGGCATTAATAGATGCTTGCATTTCTGAATTATCTTCAATTGCTATAATGGCATTGTTCGCCTCGGTCAGATTTTTATGGTAATCACTTTCTATAACTTCCCAATGCATAGCAATTTCTTTAGCTTCAACATTACTTATAGAATCTACATAAGTATTATACCTTTCTACTTTTTTTTGTGCTATGTCTTTTTTATCATCTATACAAGATGTAAATATTACTGCAATAGCAACAGTTGCTAATGTTAATTTTAATGTTTTCATTTTCTTGCGTTTTAAATTATTATTGTTTGATTTAATATTTATTTTTAATCATTCCCATTTGAACTGACTTTTTTTGAAATGAAATTTGTTATACCATACTGCAAAACATATCCCAGCAAATTTTTTATTAGGGAATTAGATTTGCCTAGGATCAATTTCCTTGAAAAATAACCTCCAGTCACACTCATTAATGTTTCAAAAAGATTAACTTTAAGTACTGGTGATTCCCCTAAATCTTTAATAGTTTGATTTAATAAATTAATAGGTCTAAAATGTTCACCCGTTTCAAAAAATTGGTCTTTTAAATCAACAAACTCATTCTTTCTTTGAATTTCCAATGAACGTATTGCTTTATCTAACGATTGTTTTTGATTTTTAGATGGTGTCATTTCCATTCTCATTAAACTGGTCTAAAATGTTTATCCCAGATCTTTTAGATTTTAATAATTTGGCTATTATCAAATTGGCTATAGGGGTTTCGATAAGTTTATCCTTAAAGAAATACAATACACCTGCTATTATAAAATAAAAGGCCGATACAATGAAAAAGCCTAAATAGTATTCATTTAATAGCTTACCGATAAAAAGGCTAATTCCTATATTAATGAACAATGTAAACATGGCAACAGCCATAGCAATAAATACCCTTGATGTTAGAGAAGAAAGTACGTCTGCCATTTTATCTACTGTATTTAACTTAAGTAAATCTAAACTGGTTTCGGTATACTTCTTTGCTTTTTCATAAAGCATTTCTATGCTTGTAGCAGTATTTTCCACTGAAATATTTTTTAATTTTTAGAATTAACTACTTTCTTAATTTTTTCCTTTTCCTTTTTAAGTAAGTCATCGCTCTTTTCAAGTATGTCCTCACTTTTATGCACAAGCGAACTGTATTTTTTTGATGCTGTATCTAAAAAATTTTCAAACTCATCCTTTAAATTCTTCTTGGCTTCGCTCGTTTTATTTCTAATTTTTTTTCTTGTTTTCGTTCCTTTATCAGGTGCAAAAAGCACCCCTAACAAAGCTCCTGCAGCTAGTCCAGCTACAACTCCTAATACGTTTGATTTCATGATTTTTAATTTTTATTTTGTTAATTGTCCCATCAAATAAGCTTGATCGTTCCATTCTTTTTAATTAAAGTGGTATAGAATTTATACGCCTCTACCGCCAATAACCCTAAATAATATTGCTATAACTGCAATGACCAGTAAAATGTGGATAATTGATCCTGCACTGTAAACAAAGTACCCTAAAGCCCATCCTATTACAAGGATTACCGCTACCAGATATAATAAACTTCTCATAATATTTGATTTTTAAATTGTTAATTGTCCCATCAAATAAGCTTGATGGTTCCATTCTTTTAATTAAGGTGGTATAGAATTTATACCGTTCTACCGCCTATAACTCTAAATAATATTGCTATAACTGCAATGACCAATAAAATGTGGATTATGCCTCCTGCATTGTAAACAAAGAACCCTAAAGCCCATCCAATTACAAGTATAACCGCCACTAAATACAATAAACCTCTCATAATGTTTAATTTTTAAATTGTTAATAATTAATTTCTAATACAAAGATGCAACCCTATTGGTTCTTTTACGTTACAGCATTTTGATGGATTGTTATAGAATTGCTATCTAAAG
>JBBKXS010000003.1:0-2885 GCA_037969605.1 Flavobacteriaceae bacterium | reverse complement strand
TATTTGTCGATGTGGAACCTATACAAGAATTAAGCAAGCAATCAAAACCGCATCTAAACTCTAAAATCAAAAGTCATGACAAAAGTAAATACACAATACAACCGTCGTTCATTTTTGAAAGTATCAGCAGCCGCTGGCGGAGGCATGCTTATAGGCTTTAGCTGGTTAACAGGATGTACTTCGGATAAGAAAATCGAAAAAATTGCTATTCCAAACGAATGGTTTGAAATAAATGGCTATATAAAAATAGGCGATAATGGTTTAGTTACAATTTATTCACCTAACCCTGAAATTGGTCAAAATGTAAGAACTTCTATGCCAATGATTGTTGCGGAGGAACTGGATGTAGATTGGAACAATGTAGTGGTTGAACAATCTCCCTTAAATACTGGGTTTTATCAAAATCAATTTGCTGGCGGCAGTCTGTCTATTAGGTTGAGCTGGAATGCATTGAGAATGGCGGGTGCAACCGCCAGGAGACTACTGTTGGAAGCTGCAGCAAAAGAGTGGGACTTGGCGTATACGGATTTAACTGTTGAACATGGAATTATTAAGGAGAAAAATGGAGAGCGGACTATTGGTTATGGAGAAATAGCTTCAAAGGCAGTTGGTCTTGAAATTCCTGAAGAAGTTGAACTTAAAGAAATTGGTGAATTTAAATTAATTGGTACCAGCCAAAAAAACGTCGACGGAAAGAAAATTGTTACAGGTGAGCCATTATTCGGTTTGGATTTTACAAGGGAAGGCATGAAACTCGCTATGATTCAACATCCACCTGCTTTTGGTATGAAGGTAAAAGATTTCAATGAAGAAGAGATCAAAGCCATGCCAGGAGTTACAGATGCTTTTATAATAGATACAACTATTGATGAACCAGATTGGAATGATGAAAAGGGTTTTCTTCAACTCATTGCAATAGTTGGTGATTCAACATGGCAATTAATGAAAGCCAAAAAAGCAATCAAAGCTAATTGGGAAGTGGTTAGTGAGTTGGAAAATTCAGAAATGCATTCCATCAATTTAGCTCAAGCGCTTGAATCAGGAGAAATACAAGAAAGTAGAAAAGATGGAAATTCCGATGCAGCTTTTAAGAAGGCGGTTAAAGTAATAGAACGAACTTACAGTTCTCCTTTTCTAGCCCATAATACCATGGAACCCATGAATTTCTTTGCGAATGTAACTGAAAATTCGGCAGAGCTTATTGGTCCAACACAAATGCCTGAACCTCTGGAAAAATCGGTTTCTAAATTATTAGACATGCCAATTGAGAACATCACAGTGAATATGACAAGAATGGGTGGAGGATTTGGTAGAAGACTCTATGTGCATTATGGATTGGAAGCCGCTGCCATTTCTAAAAAAATAAGTGCACCGGTTAAGCTTATTTATACCAGAGAAGATGATATGAGTCATGGTATCTATAGACCGACTTACCTATCGACGTATAAAGCAGGGTTGGATGAAAATAACAATTTAATTGCATTTTCAGTCAAAGGTTCTGGCTTACCTGAAGCTCCTGTGTTTATAAACCGCTTTCCAGCAGGTACGGTTGATAACTATTTAGCTGAAAATATTTCGGCCAAAACAAATATAACTACTGGAGCTTGGCGAGCACCAAGATCTCATTTTACGGCCGGTGCAGAGCAAGCCTTTCTTGACGAAGTGGCCGAATTGGCTGGAAAAGACCCAATAGATTTTCGTTTAGAATTGTTTGATCGAGCCAAAAATAATCCTGTAGGTGAAAAACATGAATATGAAGCTGAACGCTATGCTGGTGTGTTAAAACTGGTTAAAGAAAAATGTAATTGGGGAGAAACAAAATCTGGTGTTTATCGAGGTGTTGCAGCATATTTTTGCCATTCTAGTTATGTTGCCGAAGTGGTAGATTTGGTTATGGAAAATGGACAACCAAAAGTTAAAAAGGTTTGGTGTGCAGTTGATTGTGGTATCGTTGTGAATCCAGATGCAGCTAAAAATATGATTGAAGGCGGAGTTATTGACGGAATAGGACATGCCATGTATAGCGAGTTAACATTTAAAAATGGTGCGGTTAACGAACAGAATTTTGACAGATACCAATTGATGCGTCATTCACAAGCTCCGGCAGAAATAGAGGTTTTCTTTATTGAAAATGAAATTGCGCCTACAGGATTAGGCGAGCCCGGACTTCCTCCAGCTGTTGGGGCTTTAGCTAATGCTATATATGCAGCTACGGGCCAGCGTTTAAACCAACTGCCTTTCATGAAGTATTTACAACCTGAAAAAATTATTGGTTAAAATCATTTTTGTTTATGACGCACGAATTCAAGACTATTGTCGAAAGCTATCGTATTGCCAAAAGTAGCGGTTTAAAGTCTGTTTTGGCAACAGTTGTTGATCTCGATGGGTCATCATACCGAAAGCCTGGAGTTAGAATGCTAATTCTCGAAAATGGGACCATGATTGGAGCAGTTAGCGGAGGTTGTGTTGAAAAAGATGTGTTGCGACAGGCGGAATCGGTATTTCAATCAGGAAAGTCGAAAATGATGACCTATGATGGTCGTTATCGTTTGGGATGTGAAGGTGTCTTGTATATTTTAATTGAAGAATTTTCTCCCGAACCCATTTTTTTATCAGTTTTTGAACAAGCTTTGTCCAAACGTCTGGCGTTTAGCATAAGATGTCATTATTTAAAAACAATAGGTGAACATAAAGGATTAAGGTCTATAATTCGTATTCAAAACAAGGATTATAATCTTTCAGCGGAAGCAAAAGATCAACAGAATCTTTCAATTTTTACTGAAACTTTGCAACCCTGTTTTAAACTTATGATTTTTGGTGCTGAACACGACGCTGTCAAATTGTGTGAATTAGGACGCTATAACGGTTGGGATGTAACGGTAATT
>JBBKXS010000002.1:0-12764 GCA_037969605.1 Flavobacteriaceae bacterium | reverse complement strand
GAATAGTAATCTACGATCACATCTATGACTTGATGAGGTGTTTGTGAGGTTGCAGCATTATCAAAATAGATCAATGGTTTATCATTGACCTTACGGGAAAGAATGGGAAAGTCTTTTCTTATATTCTCAACATCAAACATAATCTATAAATCAAACCCAATATTAACGCCTAATTTTGTAGCTATAATTTTTGTAATCCGTTGTTTGATTTCTGGGATTTTAACTGAACTCAACACATTATTGCTAAAGGCATACATTAGCAAAGCTTTGGCTTCTTTTTCAGGAATACCGCGCGTGCGCATATAAAACATGGCACTTTCATCCAACTGTCCAATAGTGCACCCATGTGAACATTTTACATCATCGGCAAAAATTTCGAGTTGAGGTTTGGTGTTTATTGAGGCCTTATCGCTAATTAAAATATTATTGTTGGCTTGGTATGCGTTTGTTTTTTGGGCCTCCTTGTTTACAATGACTTTTCCATTAAAAACACCTGTAGCACTATCCCCGAAAATACCTTTATAATCTTGGTGACTTTCGCAATTAGGTTCAATATGATGTACTAAAGTATTGTGGTCTACATGCTGTTTGTTTCCTATTATCGTCACTCCTTTTAATGTAGAATCAATTCTTTCACCATTTTGATAGAAATTAAGATTGTTTCGTGTTAGATTTCCCCCGAAAGTAAAGGTATGTACCGAAGCGACGCTTTCTTGCTTTTGATTGATAAATGTATTATCTATTAAAGACGCATTTTCATTGTCATTTTGAACTTTGTAGTAGTCTACGATAGCGCGTTTATTGGCAAAAATCTCGGTAACACAGTTGGTCAATATAGGGTTATCGGTTAAACTTTGATGCCTTTCAATAATTTGAACATGTGAGTTTTCATCGGCCACAATTAGGTTACGCGGCTGAAGCATCAATGCTGCTTCATGACCCGTTGAAAAATGAAGGATTTGAATAGGTTTTTGTACCAACTTATTTTTTGGAATATGGATATATGCCCCTTCACTTGAAAACGCCGTGTTTAAAGATGTTAAACTGTCTTTTGTGGCGATTTTGTTAAAATAGTTTTCGATTAAAATCCTATACTTTGGCTTTGCAAGCGCTGCCGACATCAAGCAAATATCCATTCCATCATGTGTGGTTTGAGATAGATGTGATGAATATTTACCATCAATAAATACTATTTTGTAAGAATCTATATCATGAATAAAATATTTTTTTATATCGTTATAGTCCAGAGCGTTTTCTTGCTTCGGAAACACACTATAATCATGTTTTAAAATACTATTTAAAGAAGTATATTTCCAGGCTTCCTCCTTTTTGGTTGGAAATCCCTGTTCTTCAAATGTCTTTATAGCTTCACTTCTGACATCATGAATAGGTGAGTCAATATCCGCCTGATTTTCAAACACCAAAAATGATGCTATGAGCTTTTCCTTTAAATCCATTAGCTTGTTATTAAGCATTCACCTCTTCTTTAATCCAATCATAACCTTTTTCTTCCAGCTCATGAGCCAGTTCTTTGGTTCCTGATTTTACAATTCGTCCGTTATGCAATACATGTACAAAATCTGGAACAATATAGTCCAACAGTCGCTGGTAATGTGTGATGATCACTACGGCATTATTTTTACTTTTCAATTTATTGACACCATTGGCCACGACACGTAGGGCATCGATATCCAATCCGGAATCGGTTTCGTCCAATATTGCCAACTTAGGTTCCAGCATGGCCATTTGAAAAATCTCATTGCGCTTCTTTTCACCACCGGAAAACCCTTCGTTTATTGAACGTGATAAGAACTTACGGTCAATTTCAAGAAGTTCTGCCTTTTCCCGAATTAATTTAAGCATTTCATTGGCAGGCATTTCTTCCATACCCCTAGCTTTTCGGGTTTCATTAATGGCAGTTTTCATAAAGTTGGTTACCGAAACCCCGGGAATTTCAACAGGATATTGAAACGACATAAAAATACCTTTATGAGCTCTTTCTTCAGCCGCCAATTCATCAATTTTTTCGCCTTCAAAAAGAATTTCACCTTGCTCAACTTCGTATTCTTCCTTTCCAGCAATAACAGCCGCCAAAGTACTTTTTCCTGAACCATTTGGTCCCATAATGGCATGAACTTCACCGGCTTTAACTTCTAAATTAATCCCTCTTAAAATGACTTTATCTTCAACACTTGCGTGTAAATTTTTTATCTTTAACATACTCATTCTGATTCTAATTTTATAACCTCAACTTCATTTTGAGATTTACTCACATTTAATATTTCTTTTATATTTATTCTATAGGGCCAACCCTCTTCATTTTCTGGTTTCGGAATGATTTCGGCCCTAATTTCAACAGAGACATAATCCGTTGGATCTGTTTTATATTGTTGCGCAAGATTGGCAAGTTCATGCATTTTCTCATTAATAATAACTCCATAAATTGAACTAGAATTGGTTTGAAGCACAGCGGCATCGGCATAATACACAAACTCACCTTTCAATAACACCAAACCATCACTTTGTTTTACTGTTTTTCCGTCTTGTTCTTCAAGATTATCTGATTTGTTTTCTGATTTAGAACCATTTTTGCAGCTAGTCAAAACCATAAAAAATGCAAGTAATATAACTATATTTTTCATCCCTATAAAATTTATCCTACTGAACCTTCTAAACTTATTTCTAATAATTTTTGTGCTTCAACAGCAAATTCCATAGGTAGTTTGTTCAGCACTTCTTTACTAAATCCATTTACTATAAGTGCAATAGCCTTTTCGGTATTTATACCTCTCTGATTGCAATAAAATATCTGGTCTTCACCTATTTTGCTAGTTGTTGCCTCGTGTTCTATTTGGGCTGTTTTGTTTTTTACTTCTATATACGGAAACGTGTGTGCTCCACATTCGTTACCCATAAGCAAACTATCACACTGTGAAAAGTTACGAGCATTGTCTGCTCTTGCATGTATCTGTACCAATCCACGATATGAATTTTGAGCTTTTCCTGCTGAAATCCCTTTTGAAATAATAGTCGATTTGGTGTTTTTACCTAAATGGATCATTTTAGTTCCCGTGTCGGCTTGTTGATAGTTGTTGGTTACAGCTATGGAATAAAATTCACCAACTGAATTGTCTCCTTTCAATATACAACTCGGATATTTCCATGTTATGGCACTACCCGTTTCTACTTGTGTCCAAGAAATTTTTGCGTTTTTCTCACATAAGCCACGTTTGGTCACAAAATTGAAAACTCCGCCTTTACCTGCTGCATTTCCTGGATACCAATTTTGCACCGTACTATATTTTATTTCGGCATTATCAAGAGCAATAAGCTCAACCACGGCAGCATGCAATTGGTTTTCATCACGACTTGGCGCAGTACATCCTTCTAAATAACTCACATAACTACCTTCATCAGCAATAACCAAAGTGCGTTCAAATTGGCCTGTTCCTGCTTGATTGATCCTAAAATATGTTGATAATTCCATTGGACATCTTACACCTTTTGGGATATAGCAAAAGCTGCCATCACTAAATACAGCGCTGTTTAAAGCCGCATAAAAGTTATCTCTTTGCGGCACAACAGAACCTATATATTTTTTTACCAATTCCGGATGCTCCCTGATAGCTTCAGAAATGGAACAAAAAATTATTCCTTTTTCGGATAAGGTTTTTTTAAATGTTGTTGCCACCGAAACGGAATCTATCACAACGTCCATTGCAACTCCCGTCAATTTTTTTTGTTCATCAAGGGAAATTCCAAGCTTTTTAAAAGTTTCTAGAAGTTCTGGATCTACTTCATCTAGACTATCATATTTTGGTTTACTGTTTGGTGCAGAATAATAAGATATGCCTTGAAAATCTGGTTTCTTATAGTGCACATTAGCCCACTCAGGTTCAATCATTTGTTCCCAATAACGAAAAGATTCCAAGCGCCAATCCGTCATCCATTCTGGTTCTTCTTTCTTTTTCGAAATTGCACGTACAATGTCTTCATTTAACCCAATAGGAAATGTGTCTGATTGTATATCAGTATAAAAACCGTATTCGTATTCTTTGGTTTTTAATTCTTCTCTTAAATCGTCCTCTGTATATTTATTCATTTTGTGTTTTATAATGAAAAACTTTCTCCACAACCGCAAGTGCGATTTGCATTAGGGTTGTTAAAAACAAAACCTGCTCCATTTAAGCCTCCAGAATATTCAAGTGTAGTTCCTATAAGATATAAAAAACTTTTTTTATCCACAATTATCTTTACTCCGTTGTCTTCAAAAACTTTGTCTCCTTCAGATTGTTCTTTATCAAACTTCAAGTCATAAGACAATCCAGAACAACCACCACTCTTTACCCCAACACGCACAAAATCTTTGTTCGCATCAAAGCCGTCATCAGTCATCAACTCAATGACTTTCTTTTTAGCTGTTTCCGATACTTTAATCATATTTTAATTAGATTGTTTCTAAATAGACTGCAAATATACAATATAAGTAGGTTTTTACCATGCAACCTAACATAATATTAGTAAATGATTTTATAAGCTTTCCCTATATTAGTAAATGATTTTATAAGCTTTCCCTATTTATTAATGTGTACTTTTCCTTATGACAAACAATCCACGATTAATATCGCTGATAATAATGTTTCCACTCGGAAAAAATGGATATACACTCCATGCTCCGTTAAATTCTGTGTTGTTATTTTCAGGGTAAGTGTCAAAATACCCAATTTCATTAATGTCAGCATTCTCAATAGAACTTATATCAATTACTCTTACGCCCGCGGTATAGCTCGCTTGGAAAAATAAATCCCCATTGACATATCCATTATGATCAATTGCTGAAGTAGGGCCAAAATATTGAAAATAGAAATTAGGATTGTCCAAATCACTAAAATCAAAAACGATGGTTCTCGTTTTATTCCCGAAGTTTAATTCGTCTGCCTCATCACCTAGAATGAAATATTTCATGTCTTCAGTAAGCCAGCCTTGATGAACATAGCCCAAATTATTGTAACCAATGGACGAAATATGAGTTGGATTTGCCTTATCCGTTACATTTACAACTACCAATTCATGTCCGTTGCTGCCAATAAATATTTCTTGGCCTGTATAATCTGAATCTGGGCCATTATAAGTAACCACCTGTGCGTCATGAGTGTCACCATCTATAGAGTAACCCCCAGCCGCAATTGGATTTGCTGGGTCTTGTATATTTATAAAATGTGGGCCACCTCCAAAAGTATTAGTGCCAACAGCATAAGCAAAACCACTATCTTCATTAATTACAAGATTATGGGCATTTTCAAATCCAGTATACAGCACGTCAGCTGTAAAAGTTTCTGGTGGATTAGTTACACTTCTTAAACGGGTTAGATCAAAAACCTGCATACCATGGGCGCCAGCATTATCCGCCACAATAAATGCATGATTTTTATATACTTTAATATCTCTCCATGGACTATTTGTAGTTGAAGTTGGAAGTGTACCAAGCAATATTGGCATTGATGGATTTGATATATCAACATAGGCAGAACCAGTTGAAGTGCCTACCAAGGCGTATTCTTTCCCTGTCATTATATCTGTCCATCCCCAAGAGTCGTTACCTTCAGCACCAGGACCTCCCAATTCTAAAAGAGGGATTTGGGCCATCAAATCGAAATTGTTGCAAGGATAGTTATCTGCAAAACCGTTTTCACATGGGAAATTAGCTATAAAAAGATCATTTGAATCATCACAAACGTCGCCAATTCCATCACCATCTGAATCTAATTGATCTGGGTTAGAAATAAAAATACAGTTGTCAATTTGATCCAAGACTAAATCTCCATCGCTATCCATACTGTCAGATTCGTTATTGGAGCAATAAGTGGCAACCGCAAAAACAAGTGCAAGTGTTAGGGCTCTGAAGAACCTGTTAACAATTTTCATATTTTTTTTATTGCAATTTAATATTTATTTATTGGTCATCCCCAAAAAGGATACTATTTTTGCGCCATGATTGAAGACAAAAATCAACAGCGAACTTCGTTAAGTGAATTGGGCGAATTTGCGCTTATTGACCATTTGACCAAAGGTTTTAAAATTAAACAGAATTCAACCATTACAAGCATTGGAGATGACGCAGCAGTTTTAGAGTTCAAATCAAAAAAAATTGTGGTAACCACCGACCTCTTAATTGAAAATGTTCATTTCGATTTAAGTTATATGCCACTTAAACACTTAGGTTATAAAGCCATTATAGTCAATTTATCAGATGTGTACGCCATGAATGCTGAGGCGACCCAAGTAACAGTTTCCATTGCGGTTTCCAATAGGTTT
Source organism: Flavobacteriaceae bacterium (assembly GCA_037969605.1). GTDB lineage: Bacteria > Bacteroidota > Bacteroidia > Flavobacteriales > Flavobacteriaceae > Geojedonia. The sequence continues at coordinate 6,449 of JBBKXS010000002.1, read as the reverse complement.
CCCTTAGAGGCTCTGGAAGAATTATATGCTGGTATAGAAACTGCTGCCAAAATTTACAACGTCGATGTTGTTGGTGGAGACACTACATCTTCAACCACTGGGTTAATAATTTCAGTAACTGCTATTGGGGAAGTATCAAGCAAAGATGTAGTTTATAGAAATGGGGCCAAACCTAATGATTTATTAATTGTTACTGGTGATTTGGGCGGGGCTTACATGGGACTTCAAGTTCTTGAAAGAGAGAAGCAAGTATTTAACGTAAACCCTAATAATCAACCTGATTTAGAAGCTTATACCTATATTATTGAGCGCCAATTAAAACCTGAAGCAAGAAAGGATATTGTGAAACTTCTAAAAGATTTAAAGGTCAAACCTACATCTATGATTGATATCAGTGATGGGTTGTCTTCAGAAATTATCCATTTATGTAAACAAAGTGATGTTGGAGTTGATTTATATGAAAATAAAATTCCATTAGACCCACAAGTCATTTCAACCTGCGAAGAGTTTAATATTGATAGCACTACCATCGCCCTTAATGGAGGTGAAGACTATGAATTATTAATGACCATTTCACAAAAGGATTATCAAAAAATTAAAGCTAACCCAAATTTTACTGTTATTGGATTTATGACTGAAAAAGAAAAAGGAATGCACTTGATAACAAGAGGAGAATCTTTAATTCCTTTAATTGCCAAAGGTTGGAATGCGCTTAACGATCAAAAATAAGGTCTTGCCTTTTTTTAAGTGCACGCCTAATATGAATTCGTTCTAATACTGAATTGATCTCTTTATACTTAGGCGTTAAGGGTGTTAGCTTTCCCCTCCCATCTGTGGTCATTTGAGAATTACAATTTTTACATTTATACTCTTTCACATGGTTAGTTACTCGTTTTGAAACCACGAACTGATGTCCAAAAAATGAACAATAGATATTTTTCACGCTATTAATTTATTTAATTCTTAAAAAGGGGGAACTAAATATATGAAAATGAAATAATATCGTATTACAAAGAACTAATATATCGATGAACTGTATGTTTTTGACTTTAAACGCAACATTCGTCTGGTATAGATTTCTTCTAAAATTGAATTAATCTCCTTAAACTTAGGGGTTAGTTCGGTTAAATGGCCATTACCATCGGTAGTAAGTTGTTTCTTACAACATTTGCAAGTGTATTCTTTTACGTGTGATGTAACTTTTTTCGAAACTTCATATTTGTGCCCAATAATGTCACAGATAATTTTGAAGGAATTATGTTGGCGCGTAGAGTTTTTCATAATTGGTGAAATTTAGAACTTCTAACTTAAGAAGAAAAAACAAAATATCAGATAATCTGTCTTATTTTTCGATGAAATGCATAATATTGTAGGCTAATTCTTTCTTATTTTCAATAAAACTCATGTACCCATCAGGAAATTCTACAATTTCTACATCAGAACTTTTAGTTTGATCTATTAAAGTATGATATTGCAATACAGGGTCTTTACGACCTAAAATCATCATTTTTTTATACTCTGCATTCCTAAATAAAATAACTCTATTTTTTCTGATTTTCATTCCTTCAAGAGCTGCAATGATTCCCTGAACAGGAAATTGTAATGCTTCTTCTTTTATATCTAGAATTTCTTTAGAAAAAATTGTTCTGTTTTTTGGTCTGAACAAGTTTGCTATTGACATCCTAATAAAAGTTTTATGGTTTTGTTTTACGGCTTCAATAGCTCTATCTCTATTCAGTTTCTTTTCGGGATTGTCATCCATAGCTGTAGAATTCAACAAACATAACCCATTCACTTTTTCGGGATATTGTTCAGCTAAAGCTAAAGCCACATATCCTCCCATAGAATGGCCAATTATAGTTACTTTATTGATCTTTAAATATTTTAAAACGGTTTCAACAGCCTCAGCCATTTGCTCCATGGTATGGATATATCCTATACATTCAGTCCGACCATGTCCAAGTAAATCTATGCATACAACTTGATGTGTTTTAGAAACTTCATATTTCAAATCTTCCCAAATTGTGCTACTTTCCAGAAATCCATGAAGTAGAACTATTGTTTCTCCTTGTCCAACAACTGAATAAAATAGCTTTGTACCCTTATAATCTAAATACACTTTAATTTGATTTTATAAGAACGATATTAATCAATGATTAGTTCATCAACTCCTCAATCTCTTCAGCTTCAATTGGAATATTCTTCATCAAATTAATAGGTTCACCTGATTCTTGAATAGCCACATCATCTTCCAAACGGATTCCAAAACCTTCATTAGGAATATAAATACCAGGCTCAACAGTAAAGACCATATTAACTTTCATAGGCTCAGTTAAAATACCGTAGTCATGGGTATCCAAACCTATATGATGTGAAGTGCCATGCATGAAGTATTTTTTATAGGCAGGCCAATCTTTATTTTCATTTTTAACATCAGTTTTGTCCAATAACTTTAAACCTATCAATTCTGACGTCATCAATTTGCCGACTTCAATATGATACTCTTCCCAAAATGTTCCAGGAACCAACATTTTGGTGGCTTCATTTTTAACGCGAATCACCGCATTGTATACCGCCTTCTGCCTATTGCTGAATTTACCTGAAACCGGAATGGTTCTTGTCATATCACTGGAATAATTGGCATATTCCGCAGCCACATCAAACAAAATCAAATCTCCAGCTTTACATTGTTGATTGTTCTGAATGTAATGCAACACATTGGCATTGTTCCCTGATGCAATTATGGGTGTATATGCAAAGCCTTTAGATCTATTACGCAAAAACTCGTGCAAAAATTCAGCTTCAATTTCATATTCCCATACGTTTGGCTTTACAAAGTTCAGCACACGTCTAAACCCTTTTTCGGTAATATTGCATGCTTGTTGCATCAATCCAATTTCAATCGGATCTTTTACCGAACGCAAGCGTTGTAAAATCGGGTTGCTTTTGGCAACGCTGTGGGCTGGATATTTTTCCTTTAACCATTTTGTGAAACGATCTTCGCGGGTTTCGGTCATCACCGAAGCTCTATAATGCTCGTTGGTGTTAATGTAAACCGTATCACATTGGGTCATCAGTTCGAACATGATTTTCTCCATTTCCTTGAGCCAGTAAACGGTTTTAATTCCGCTGGTTTCTAACGCTGCTTCTTTGGTCAATTTTTCGCCTTCCCATACAGCTATATGCTCATTGGTCTCTTTCAAAAACAAAATTTCTTGATGCTTTGCTTTTGGGCAATCAGGGAATAACACCAAAATACTTTCTTCTTGATCCACACCACTTAAGTAAAAGATATCACGATGTTGTTCAAAAGGCATGGTGCTATCGGCACTAATCGGATAAATGTCATTAGAGTTAAAAACCGCTAAACTATTGGGTGTCATTTGGGCTGTAAAGTTTTTACGGTTTTTAATAAATAACTGATTGTTTATTGGAAGATATTTCATGTTTTAGAATTTTATCAAAAATACAAATTTCGATTATTGTAATTAAGACACTCATTATCTTTCTTATTTTGTAAATCTTTTAAAATGTATTTTGATGCAATATTTAGAATAGTTAATTTTCAGCATCATAAAAACTAACGCTCATGAAATTCAATAAAATTCTTCTCACATTCCTTTTTTTATATGCAATAACTGGATTTGGTCAGCCAGTAGCAACTACTTCAAACGTTTTAATAAAATCGCTTAAACAGAAAGAAGAACTCGCCAAAAACTCTTTGGTAAAACATGTCCCTTTTGAAAATATTGGGCCATCAGTTATGAGTGGTCGTGTTACTGCATTAGAAGTAAATCTCGATGATTCTATAGAATTTTATGTAGCATATGCTTCTGGTGGTGTGTGGCACACTATAAATAACGGAACATCTTTTACACCAATTTTAGATACATCGCAGACTCAGAATGTGGGTGACATTGCCGTTGATTGGAACACAAAAACCATTTGGGTTGGTACAGGTGAAAACAATGCGTCACGTTCCAGTTATGCCGGGATTGGTCTTTTAAAATCCACTGATAACGGTAAAACTTGGACCAACGTTGGGCTTGTTGATTCGCATCATATTGGCAAAATATTAATTAATCCAAACAACCCTGATGAGGTTGTTGTAGGTGTTACGGGACATTTATATTCTCCAAATAAAGAACGAGGGGTTTATAAAACTATCGATGGTGGCAAAACGTGGAATCAAACTCTTTTTGTTGATGATATGAGCGGGATTATTGATATGCAATTTTCCCCAAATAATTTTAACCTAATGTTTGCTTCATCTTGGACTAAAGACAGAAAAGCATGGAATTTTGATGGCAATGGAACTAATTCTTCAATATATAAAAGTACCGACGCAGGAACAACATGGACAAAAGCCTCTACGGAAAAAAGTGGTTTTCCAATAGGTTCTGGTGTTGGTAGGATAGGTTTGGCTGTTTATAATGACAACACGGTTTACGCTATTCATGACAGTCAATTTAGAAGGCCTGATGAACCAAAAAAAGAAGGTTTAGATGATTGGACAAAAGACGATTTTAAAACCATGAGCGTTGCCTCCTTTTTAGAATTGGATGATAAAAAACTGAATGATTTTCTCAAGACAAATGATTTTCAAGAAAAATATCGAGCCGAAAATGTGAAACAAATGGTGCGAAGCGGAACTGTAAAACCCATCGATTTGGCCAAATATTTGGAAGATGCCAACACTATGCTTTTTGACACACCTGTTATTGGAGCAGAAGTATATAAAAGTACCGATGCTGGAATATCATGGACTAAAACCCATGAAGGTTATATAGATGATTTGTATTATAGCTACGGCTACTATTTTGGGCACATATATGTAGCACCAAACAACCCAGATCACATTTACATTTATGGTGTCCCAATTCTGAAATCAAAAGATGGCGGGAAAACCTTCACTTCAATTGATGGTGAAAATGTGCATAGCGATCATCATGCGCTTTGGATTGATCCAAAAGACCCAAATCATTTAATCAACGGTAATGATGGTGGCGTTAATATCACTTATGATGACGGTGAAAATTGGACAAAAAACAATGCCCCTTCTGTTGGACAATTTTATGCTATTACAGTTGACAATGAAAAGCCCTATAACGTTTATGGAGGATTACAAGATAATGGTGTTTGGAAAGGACCTAATAATGCCCGTGAAAATAAACGTTGGGAATCAAGTGGGCAATATCCATGGAAAAGTATTATGGGAGGCGATGGTATGCAGGTACAAGTGGACAACAGAAACTCAAACATTGTATATACAGGGTTTCAATTTGGTAATTATTTTAGGCTTAATACGGAAACCGATGAGCAAACTTATATTCAACCAAAACATGAGTTAGGCGAAAACCCGTATAGGTTCAACTGGCAAACCCCTATTTTATTATCTCCTCACAATCAGGATATCTTATATTTAGGAGCTAATAAGTTGATGCGCTCAATGAATCAAGGCACCGATTGGACAGCCATAAGCGGCGATCTCACCAATGGGGGCAAAAAGGGGAATGTGTCTTATGGAACTTTAACAACCATTAGCGAATCATCTTTTCAGTTTGGATTAATTTATACTGGGAGTGATGATGGACTAATTTATATTACTAAAGATGCCGGAGGATCCTGGCAAAATCTTTCTTCAAGCTTACCAAAAGATTTGTGGGCCTCAAGAGTGGTCGCCTCCCAGCATAAAAAAGAACGAGTTTATTTGACTTTGAATGGCTACCGTTCAGATGATTTTTCGGTCTACGTTTATATGAGTGATGATCATGGGAAAACTTGGAAAAACATCAGTTCAAACATTCCGGCTTCTCCTGTAAATGTGATCAGGGAAGATCCTTCAAACGAAAACATTTTATACATAGGAACGGATAATGGCGCCTATGTATCCTTAAACCAAGGACAATCATGGGAAGCGTTCAGTAATGGCTTTCCCAGTGTTGCCATACATGACATGGTCATTCAACCTGAAGCGAAGCATTTGCTTTTAGGCACCCACGGAAGAAGTATTTATAAAGCAGACATTGCTCCACTTCAAAAAATGGATGCTTCAAAAATGAATCAAAACATCGTACTTTTTGATATAGAAAGTATGCGGTATTCTGGGCGATGGGGACATTCTTTTGGAGCATGGAACAATGCATTTGAACCCTCAACAACAGTCGCATTTTATTCAAATTCTTCCGGAGAGAAAACAATTAATATCCTTTCTGAAAACAATATTGTATTAAACAGTATAAAAGTAAATGCTGATAAAGGGTTTAATTATGCCGATTATGATTTAACCATAACTGAATCAGGTAAGACAGAATGGCTGGAAAATGACTCGAGTTTGGAAATAAAAAAAGCCGACAACGGAAAATACTATTTGCCAAAAGGGAAATATACAGTTCAAATTGACAGTGAAAAAACAACCTTGGAAATTAAATAAAAATAGTTGCTTTCTA
>JBBKXS010000001.1:0-3959 GCA_037969605.1 Flavobacteriaceae bacterium | reverse complement strand
TCTGTAACCCTCACATTGTAAAAGCGCTTGTCTAAAATTTCAAGTACACTTGAGAAATCTGAATAATGATTCTCTAGTTTAGAGGCCGGTTCAAGTGTAAAGCCCAAGTTAGCCAACATCTCTTCGGTTACAGGCTCAGGTTCTGGGGTGTACTTAAAATCTACTTTTGATTGACCTTCATATACTACACTCAATATCCCTAGATTTGGTGAGTAAGCCGACAACAACTTAGCATCGGGATTCATTTTAATTGAGTAAACCCCCTTTTTATTACTCTTCTCTTTGGTTTTTACTTTATTGATGAAGATCATGACTTCTGGGAGTGGGTTACCTATGCCATCGGTTACCATTCCAGATACCCGAATTTTACTTTGCTTGTCCTGTGCTATAATCGTATTGGAAAACGCAAGCACTAAGCAAATACCCAAAAAATAGCGATACATCATATTCAGTATTTTAATATTACCGAAAAATACGACAATGTTGCCTATATATATAAATAAGGGCTGAAATTATATTAAGCCAATCTTGTGGTCTTGACCATCCTTAGACAAGATCAGGACACTCGCACTGACATATAAGAAATTTTTTTAGGCATTTAGATGTAATTTTGTAAAGGATTCTGTAATTTTAATATTTAGCTACTGTTTCACATTTCTAACTCTAAGCTTTACACTCATGATGACCATCCCTCAGCACATGAAAACAGCCCTCTACCTCCTGCTTACCTTACTATTTACCCTAAGCGCTAATGCACAAAATCCACCAGGAGCAAGATATAAGCCCATTATAATCGATACGACGTATCACCATACCCAATGGGGTATTGCACCAAGGGACATAGTTTACCGCTTTGCCGCTTATACCAGTTCTTTTGATAGTGATGATGATAGTGAGATTTGGGGCATCCCCGAATGGGTGGCCTATGAGATCAAGAAGAAAACGGGACCCAATATTCCAGCTTATAACCGCCCTAAATGGATGACTGCCGATAGCTTAAGCCTACTCAATAAAGCTCCCAATGACGATACTTATGCTATAAGCGGCACCGATAACTTGCCTGAGGTGGGTGATAACTCTCGTTTTGCAAGAGGCCATATGTGCCCAAAGGCTACGGCCGATCGCATCAGTATGTTTGCAGGCTACAATACCCATACGGTTTTAAATGCCGTACCACAACTGCAATGGCAAAACAATGGCATTTGGAAAGCTTTGGAATCGCAATCTACCGATTGGGCGGATGATTACGATAGGATTTGGGTGATCTGTGGTCCTGTGTTCTTTAATAAAGAACCTAGCGCTTGGTTAGGCCAAAAAGATGAAGTGCGGGCTGCCATTCCCGATGCGCTTTTTAAAATCGTCATTCGGCAAGACAATACAGAGATTGTAACACTTTCGTTTATTATTCCCAATATTATAGAGGACAAAAAAGAAAAATTTCAAGACTATTTGACCAGTATGGACCGCATTGAAAGTTTAACGGGTTTAAGCTTTATGACCGTACTGGACCCGAGTGTTCAAAATGCCATAAAGACCATGAATAGCGATTTGACCAAAGCCAAAAAAAGACAAGCCGTAAGAAGGTGGTAATATAAATCAAAACTAAAGGTCATTCTATTGGGGTTGAATGACCTTTAAATCTTGAATGATGCTTAGACTAACTCTATATAAGAATTAAAAAAAGATTATAACAATTACTGTCTTTTATGAACTCAATTACTGTGATACACTCCTAGATACTTCTTATATTATAAGTAAGATCAGCAAGATAATAATAATGGCACCAGCTGAAATATAGAGACCGTTTCCGGAAGCTCGCATATCGGTTTTGATGGTGCGCACTTCTTTACGAAGGGCTTTTTTCTCAAAACGCGTTAATGCCGATTTGTCCATTTCCTTAATTTCTTCCAAACGATCAAGCATCACTTTAACATCTGCTGGAATTTCATTAGGAGCCGGAGCTGGAATTATGCTACTTTCAGAAGCATTGGCTAGTGTGAATGAGCCTAATGAGACCATGAGAATCATTAAGTAAAGTTTTGTTTTTTTCATTGTATTAAGGTTTAAAATTAATAATATAAATTTCAGAATAATATGTTTTAAACTGTTACAGGTTTATTATTAAAACTTACATAATTCACACATATAGACCAGAACGACTATCAAATCCATCAATTTAAGTTCAATTCATAATGGAAACAAGTTAAAAAAAAATTAAAGAAACAAGAGTTTTTATTTAACAGATTGCCTGCCTATCGGCCAACAGGCTTGGTTACACTCGCAATGACAGGATAGTTGGGGTCGGTACACGCGAAATTACACAAGGGGGTTTATTTATGAGATTGCTTCGCTATGCTCGCAATGACGGTTGGTAAATTGCAAAAATCCCACATAAGGTGGGATTTTTTAAAATAGGTAAGTTGTTCATGTGTTATTCACTTACGACTTCAGTCAGTACGATATCTTTGGTCGCCACATACATGTCGTTTTCTTTTTCAAGTATTAGAATACTGTCAATACCTTTTTTTGCCAGCTTGGTACGGCAGGCTTTTTTCAGTAATGGATCGTTATCAAAAACGAAGGGATACATACCATATTCTTCTTTTCCAGGTTCCTTAATTGTTGGATGTATCTGTTTAAGTTCGTTACTTCGGTGGTAAGTACCGGGCATAAACGTATAAAAAGTATATTGTCCATCTTCCTGGGTCTTTATGGTACCACGGTGATAGACATCTTTTTCCTTGCTTTCGTTTTTTACCAGTACAAAATCTCCAACCTCATTGGTTTGATATATGGAGAGTACCACGTCTTTTGCCGGAGTGATGCCATCTTTTTCAAAAATGGTTCCGGTAATCTTTATTTTATTTTGATGGGTATCAAAATCGGGAATGGTGTCTACGTTGCTCCATCGAGGAACATCAACCACATTCATGGAGTTGTCGTCATTATTAGCAAGGTAAATTTCATTTGAAACACTAGCGTATTCTTGTGCCGAAAGGGTGTAGGAAACGGCAATAATACAGGCGAAAAAAAATAGGGGCTTTAGTTTTTTCATTCTATTATCAATTAATAATTCATTTAAAATTAAGCCATTGCGTATGGTTATGAATTAAAAATCACATGAACTCTAAATTTTATCGATAAACCGATATTAAGGTTAAAAATCATCGATAAAATGACGCCGTTGGTAAATTATATTACAAATATCATATTGCAGCCATTTAGATTCCATTTGTTATTGGAAACAAAAAACCCGATATACATTAAAGCATACCGGATTTTCATTTTAAACTTAGTTATAATTAGCTTTTAAGCGAAGCCATATCGATGACAAAGCGATAACGCACATCGCTTTTAAGCATACGGATATAGGCTTCATTGATGTCCTGTATTTTGATAATCTCGATATCGGAGGTGATATTGTGTTTTCCACAGAAGTCCAATAATTCCTGAGTTTCGGCAATACCTCCAATTAAAGATCCAGCAACCGATTTACGACCCATAATCATAGGAACAGAATGCAGCATAGGTTCAATAGGACCCAGATATCCAACCAATACCAAGGTACCATTGGTACTTAATGTACCTACATAGGGGTTGAGATCATGAACATAGGGAACTGTATCGATGATCACATCAAAATGACCTTGTACACTTGCCATTTGCTTGTCGTCAGTAGAAATCACAACATGATCGGCACCCAAACCCAAGGCGTCCTGTGTTTTATCGGCTGATCTTGAAAATAAGGTGACGTCTGCACCCAAGGCATCGGCCAATTTTATGGCCATATGGCCCAGACCACCAAGTCCGACTACTGCTACTTTAGAACCTTTAGTAACTTTCCAATGTCTTAAAGGTGACCAGGTAGTGATTCCTGCACAAAGTACAGGAGCTATGCCAGCAAGATCCAGATTTTTAGGGACCTTTAAAACATAATTTTCATCAACCACAATATTCTC